>NZ_JBEXPT010000002.1:0-206775 GCF_040612195.1 Streptomyces sp. NPDC006450
GGCCCCGCCGGTGAGACGCGGCGCCTCGGCCGCCGCGTCGACGGCCGCTCCGGCCTCCACCCGTGCCGCCAGCTCCTGCGCCCAGCGCACCATCCCGCCCAGGTCCATCCCGTAGGGGGGACCGGCCTCGGAGGCGGCCTCGCCCCCGGCCGCGTACAGCCCGGCCAGGGCGGAAGCGCCGCGGCGCAGCAGCCGGGCCCCGCCGACCGAGTTCCCGCGCGCGGAGTGCGTGAGCCCGACCGCCAACTGCGCCAGCGCCCGCCACAGCGGAGCCTCGGCCCCGGGCCCGGACTTCCAGGCGTCCTCGAACACCTCGTGCGCGTGGAAGGGCATCCCGGCGTCCAGCAGTCGCTGCGCCTCGCGCACCGTCTCCCCGGGCGCCCGCACCACCCCCTCCGGCTGCCGCTCCACCCCCTGCGTCCCGTAGGGCAGCGGCCGCCCCAGCCCGTCCCTGGGCCGCGCGTTCCGCGCCCGCCCCTCACCGTCCCGATCCCGTGCGTTCACCCCCTCATCCTCTCTTCCTCCCCCCTCCCGCCGGCAACCGGTGCATGGACACCCCTCGCTGTGGGGTAATGTTCTGCATGTGCCGCCGAGACGGGGGAAACCCCAGATCAGAAGCACATCGGGACGTGGCGCAGCTTGGTAGCGCACTTGACTGGGGGTCAAGGGGTCGCAGGTTCAAATCCTGTCGTCCCGACTTTGCTTTATGCAGGTCGGAGGTCGTCTTCTCAGAAATGAGAAGGCGGCCTTTCGTGCGTTCGGGGCCCGTTGCGGGCGCTACAGGGACCCGCCCCTCGGTCGAGTTCCCGCGCGCGGCGAGGACGGCCACATCGCCCCTGCCCCTGCCCCTGCCGGTGTCGAGCCCGGCCCTTCCGGGGGGTTCATCCGGTCAGGAGGACTGCTCCGTCAGGACCGCCGGGGCGCACGCCAGGCGGGAGGCTTTCGCTCCCGGTCGGCCGGTTTTGGGCTAGCGGAAGAAAAGCCTTGGACCGTGCGGGCGCCCGTGCGGGACACTCCGCTTTCCGACCAGACGGTCCGAGAAGGCAGGGTTGGGATGGGATCGCCCGAATCGCACGGAAGTTCACCGAACACGAGTCCATCGCGCAGGAGTCCGGTGCTCCTCGCACTTCGTTACTACGGGCGGGAGCTGGTCCGCCTGCGATGGCTGACGGCGCCCGCGATGCTGCTCCCGGCGCTGGGCAACATCGGCATCCACTACATCGCGCCCCTGGTCGTCGCCAAGCTCGTCGGCCGGATCGCGGGTGGGGAGGGAGGCGCCGCGGGTGCCGGGGGCGCTCTCGGCTGGGCCATGCCCTACGTCCTCGGCTTCGCCGGGGTCCTGCTGCTCTCGGAGGCGTTCTGGCGCATCGGGCTGCACTGCCTGAACCGCCTCGACGCCCGCGGGATCGAGCAGCTCTACGTCACCGGCATGGACGAACTGTTCGCCAAGGACGCGGCGTTCTTCCACGACAACTTCGCCGGATCGCTGACGAAGCGGATCCTGAGCTTCGCCTCCCGCTTCGAGGAGTTCGTCGACACGCTGACCTTCTCGGTCATGGGCAGCTTCGTTCCCCTGCTGTTCGCCTCGGTCGTCCTGTGGCAGTACGACCCGCTGCTCGTCGTCGGTCTGCTGACGATGATCACGATCACGGGCCTGGGCGTGGCGCCCCTGATCCGCCGCCGCCAAGTGCTCGTCGCCCGGCGGGAGGAGGCGATCGCCCGGGTGTCCGGCCACGTGGCGGACAGCCTGATGAACATGGACACCGTCCGGGCGTTCGCCGCCGAATCGCGCGAGGCCGCCGAACACCGCACCCGGGTCGCGGAGTCGAGGAAGCTCACCCTGCGCTCGTGGGACTACGGCAACCTGCGCATCGACACGCTGGTCGCGCCCCTGTCCGTGGCGACCAACGTGCTGGGGCTGATGCTCGCCATCGTGCTCGGCGGGGGAGCGCACGGGGTGGAGGCGGTCATCGTCGCCTTCACCTACTACGCCGGCGCGACGCGGATCATGTTCGAGTTCAACCAGATCTACCGCCGCCTGGAGAGCTCGATGACGGAGGCCGCGCAGTTCACCGAACTGTTGCTGACGCCGCCGACCGTCCTCGACCCGGTGGATCCGGAACCGCTGCGGCGCCCGCCCACGGCCGATGTGCGGTTCGAGCGGGTGACCTTCGGCCACGAGGGCGGGCAGCCCCTCTTCGACGGCCTGGACCTGGTCGTGCCCGGCGGGTCGAAGCTCGGTCTCGTCGGCCGGTCCGGCGGGGGCAAGACCACGCTCACCCGGCTGCTGCTGCGGATGACGGACATCGACGCGGGCCGGATCCTGATCGGCGGCCAGGACATCAGCCGGCTGAGCCAGGCCGACCTGCGCAGCCTGATCGCCTACGTCCCCCAGGACCCGGCGATGTTCCACCGCACGCTGCGCGACAACATCGCCTTCGCCCGCCCGGACGCCACCGACGCGGAGATCCGCCGCGCGGCCGAGGCGGCGCACGTCACCGAGTTCGCCGACGGGCTGGCGGACGGCTTCGACACCATGGTGGGCGAGCGCGGGGTGAAGCTGTCCGGCGGGCAGCGCCAGCGGGTCGCCCTCGCCCGGGCGATCCTTCGCGACGCACCGATCCTGCTCCTCGACGAGGCGACCAGCGCCCTGGACTCCGAGAGCGAGATCCTGGTCCAGGACGCGCTGTGGCGGTTGATGGACGGACGGACGGCGCTCGTGGTCGCGCACCGGCTGAGCACGGTCGCCACGATGGACCAGCTCGTCGTCCTCGACCACGGACAGATCGTCGAGCAGGGCACGCACCACCAACTGCTCGACGCGGACGGTGCGTACGCCAAGCTGTGGCAGCACCAGTCGGGCGGTTTCATCGACGACACCGCCGCGCGGGCCGACCTGCGCTGACCGGGGGAGGGGCGGGTGCCGTCGTAGCAGCGGCTGCTGCCGTGGTGGCGGCGGCGGTGCGACGGCACGGGCGCCCGGTCAGAACTCCGCAGCGAGGGCGAGCTGCCGCTCGCGGTCCTGTCTGAGGAGCTGCGGGATGGCCCCGCTCGGCGCCACGCCCAGTTCCGCGGACAGCAACTCCTGATAGCCGCGGTAGCGGCGGTGCGCGTCGGCGACCTCGCCGACGAACAGGCACGATTGCACGGCTATCCGCCGGGGCCCCTCCCGCAGCGGGTCGGCCTGGGTGGCGGCGTCGGCCAGTTCGAGCACCGCGGAGTGCTGCCGGCGCTGGAGGAGCCTCTCGGCGAGGCGCTCCAGGGTCTGCACGCGCTGGAGCCTCCACTTCTCCTGGAACGGGACGAGCCAGTCGTCGTCCCAGTCGTTCAGCAGAGGGTGCCGCAGGAGGCTCCACGCCTGCGGCAGCCGGTCCTCGGCGGCCGCCGCCCCGACTGGCCCGGCCGCCGCACCCGCCGTCCCGGCCGCCCCGACGGCCCCGGACACCGCCGCTACCAGCCGGGCCGCGGCCCGGTAGTCCACCTCGACGTGATCGGTGAGGGTGATGGTGGTGTGCGAAGCCCGCAACAGCCCCCCGGCCGTGGCCTGATTTAACCGCCACACGGTCTGGCGCAACCGGGCCCCCGCCCGCTCCGGCGGGGCATCGGGCCACAGTCGGGCGGCCAGATCGCCGCGCCGGAGCGGGCGGTCGCTCAGCACCAGGGCCGCGACGAGCCGTTGCTGGATGTCGCTGAGATCGGTGACCCGCTGGTCGGTGCGGCAGACGAAGCCTGGCAGCAGCGATATGTGCACGATGCCTAAGCCGGTGGGATTCATCGCACCTCTCGGGTCGTCCGACGGGCCGCCGGCCGCCGGGTGGGGCGCTCCATTGATCCCGATTTCCACGTCGCTTCACATGAGCTTCACAACGGCTGTGGTATGAGCGTGAGGCAAGGCCTGGAGATCGTCAACACCCGTGCGCGGCGCGTTCCGGCCGTCCCGACCCGGCGTCGCAAGACGCCCCGCCCGCGTTGCGTATGTCCCCTTCGTCGCTCCGGCACAACCCACATTCGTGGGGTTGTTTCACGGGTCCGCCGCGCGCAGTCTCGGTTGCGTCCCCGATCGAACGCGACAGCGAAAGGTGGAAGCATGACCTTCAACGCCCTGGAGTCCCTGCGTGCGGCCGGTGTCATCGGCGGCACGATGGCGCCCGCTCTCGAAGAGTTCTACGCCAGCCTGACCCCGGAGGAGACCAAGGTCCTCATCTCGACGAAGACCCGCCTCGCGGCGATCCTGCCCGACGTGGTGGCGCACTCCCAGGACTGGACCTCCCCCGAGGCCACGAAGGAGGGCTTCGACGCCGCGATGCTGTGTGCCTGCGGCCTCTGGTCGGGATCGGGCCAGGCCGAGAACTGACCGTTCACAGGCGGGGTCCGGCGGCCACTCGCGTCGGGCCGCGCCTGTGCCAGCCCAGAGAGAGGAGGCGGGATGCGCGGAAAGCTGGTTCGGAACCTGTCGTTGTTCGAGGTGCCGGGCGACCTGACGTACTTCGTGCACGGCGAGGACCACCTCGTGGTCAACCCGGAGGTGGCCGCCCGGTGCGTCCTCTCCGGACGTGAGTTCCGGGTCCTCGAAGCCCTGGCATCCGCCCGGGCCCGCGGGGAGCAGCCGGGGCTGGAGCCCAGCGACGAGACGGAGCGCGTCCTCGCCAAGCTCATCCTGAACTGGATCGTGTACTTCAACGGCAACAAACCCAAGGTCAGGCTGGGCGAACCGCCCCTGGGCGTCGCGTACTACGCCATCACCGACGGCTGCAACCTGCGCTGTCCCTACTGCTACGCCTCCTCCGAGAAGTGCCTTCCGGGCGAGCTCGACACCGCCGAGTCCCTGGACCTGGTCTCGCAGATCGCCGACTTCGGCGCCGGGACCATCATCTTCACCGGCGGCGAGCCGATGCTCCGCAAGGACCTGTTCCAGGTCGTGGAGCACGCCAAGAACAGCGGCCTGAAGGCCAACGTCATCACCAACGCGACGATGATCCGCACCGAGGCGAAGGCCAAGCGGTTCGCCGAGCTCTTCGACGCCGTCACCGTGAGCCTCGACGGGGGTACGGCCGAGACCCACGACCGCACCCGCGGCAAGGGCGCCTTCGCCAAGACCCACCGGGCGATCCAGCTCCTCAACGAGGCCGGGGTGGCGCCGGCCATCAACCACATCGTCACCTCGGACAACGTCCACGAGCTCGAGGACTTCGCCTCGTTCCTCGACGGGATCGAGATCCACAGCGTCCGCCTGATGAACCACAACGACCTGGGCCGCGGCGTCGGTGACGAGTACGACTTCGGCTGGCAGGACCACCTGAAGGTGCAGCAGCTCGTCTGGACCTCGCCGGTCGCCGGCAAGCTCAAGCCGGACGGGCCGAGGCCGGTCACCGCGTGCTCCGTCAAGGGCAACTGCGGCATGGGCGGGAACGAGATCTACGTCAACTCCCTCGGGGACGTCTACCCGTGCAAACTCATCACGGGCAAGGGGGAGTTCGCCGGGAACATCAGGAAGCAGCGGCTGTCGGAGATCTTCGCGAGCCCGGTCCTGACCTCGATGCGCAAGAGCACGGTGTACGGCGGAGAGTTCCACGCCGACTGCGAGAAGTGCTACATCAAGGCGAACTGCGGCGGCGGCTGCCGGGCCGCGCACATGTCGGAGTCCGGGGACCTGCGGCGCAACAGCCGTCACCTGTGCCGGATCCTGCGGCACGGAGTCACCACGCAACTGTGGCAGGAGACCGGGGTGACCCGCGCCGAACTCGCTGTGAACGGCCTGGAGATGACGGTCCCGCGGCTGGTCGCCACCGGGGAGGTGCACGAGGCCCACGACCAGTGGAAGACCTACGTCCGCCCGCCGGCGCCCGTGCCCGCGATCAAGGTGGGAGAACTGATTCCGATCATGCCGGTGAACAGGAGGCTGGGAGATGTCCCTGCACATCAGTGACGCGGTGATCTGGCAGGAGACCCCGGACGGCATCTCGCTCTACCACAGCGAGTCCGGCGACTTCCGCACCCTGAACGCGACGGCCGCCCAGATCTGGGCGCTCGTGGAGAGCGACGGGGACCGGGAGACGGTCATCAGGAACCTGTCCCTGCTGTTCGCCGGGCACCACCCGGTGATGGCGGCCCGCATCCGCGAGGAAGTGGACTCCTTCATCAGCTCCATGGTCGAGGCCGATCTCCTTCAGGAGACGGAGACCGGGGCGGAAGACCGGACGCGGAGCGAGCCGGCCGCGCGGTCATGACCAGGGCCGTCGTCCTCGGCGGGGGCTTCGCGGGCGTGCTGGTGGCCAAGGTGCTCTCCCGGCACGTCGACGAGGTCACCGTCGTCGAGGGCGGCCGGTACCCGGCCGGCCCCGGGGTCCGGCCGGGGCTGCCGCAGGCGTTCCACAGCCACGTGCTGGTGACCGCCGGCGCCGAGGCGCTGGACACGTTGCTCCCGGGAACGCTGGACGCGCTCCTCGCCCGGGGCGCGCACCGCCGGGGCCTCCCGGACGGGGCGCTGATCCTGAGCGCGGACGGCTGGTTCCGCCGCCACGAGACCGGAGCCTTCATGGTCTCGTGCAGCCGATGGCTGATGGACCACGTCATCCGGCAGCGGGCCTTGGCCGACGGAGCGGTCACGGTGCGGGAGCGCACCCGGGTCCTGGGACTCGCGGGGGACGCGTCGCGCGTGAGGGGTGTCCTGGTCGCGGGCGAGGACGGCTCGGGCGAGACCCTCCGCGCCGACCTCGTGGTCGACGCGACGGGCCGGCGTTCGCGGGCCGGACGATGGCTGACCGCGATCGGCGGACCCGAGGTCGAGGAGGAGGTGGTCGACCCGGGGCTGGCGTATTCCACCCGGATCTACCGGGCACCGCCCGGCCTCGCCGCCGACCTCCCGGCGATCATGGTGCACCCGCGGCCTTCGAGCGGCCGTCCCGGGTACGGAGCCACGCTGTTCCCCATCGAGGACGGCCGGTGGATCTTCACCCTCACCGGCACCCGCGCCGCCCGGCCGCCGGTGGACGAGCCGGGCTTCACCGACTGCGTACGCTCGCTGCGCTCGCCGATCGCGGCGGAACTGCTGGCCGCAGCCGAACCCCTCGGCGGCGTACGGCCGTTCCGCGCCACCGCGAACCGCAGGAGGTTCTTCGAGCGGCTGCCCCTGCCCGAAGGCTTCCTCGTGGTCGGCGACGCGCTGACGGCGGTGAACCCCGTCTACTCCCACGGGATGTCGGTCGCGCTGCTCGGCGCCCTGCGGCTGGACCGGGAGCTGACGGAGCGCGGCGCCGGGCCCCGCGTGCTGCCCGCGGTCCAGGTTGCGGTGGCGGAAGTGGCCTCGGAGTCCTGGCGGATGGCGACCGAACAGGACCGGGTACGGGCCGCCGCGGAGAGCCCCGTCTCCGCCTCCGGCTCCGGGCTCGGCTCCGGCTCCGGATCCGCCGGGCGTCCCGTGTCCGCCGCCGGGCAGCGGATGAGGGCCAGGGTGTCCCAAGCGGTGCTCAGCAGCCCGGCGTTGATGACCCGGCTGTTCCGCGCCCAGACGCTGGTCCCGTCCCCGGCCGGTTCCGCGGTGCCCTCCGCCGGGCCCTGCGCGGCCCCGCCTCTGGACACCGACGAGGCCGTCGCGCAGTTCCCCGGGCTCCGCGACTGGTGGTTCTCGCAGCGCGGCGTCCCACAACCCACCCCGGGAAGGGAACCGTGACCGCACGAGCCGTACCGCTGATCCCGCACTCCGTCCTGTTCGGCAACCCGTCGTACCTCGTACCGGAGATCTCCCCGGACGGCACCCGGCTCGTGTACCTGGCCCCGGACGACGGCGTGCTGAACGTATGGACGGCGCCGGTGGACCGGCCCGGGGAGGCGAAGCCCGTCACGCACGACCGGGGCCGCGGCATCCGGACGTACGGCCTCTGCCACGACGACCGGACCCTCTTCTACCTGCGGGACCGGGACGGCGACGAGAGCTGGCGGGTCCACCTCGTCGACCTGGTCACCGGCCGGGAGCGCTGCGCCACCCCCTTCGACGGTGTCCAGGCACGGGTGCTGGCGCACAACCGGTGGCACCCGACGACCGTGCTGATCGGGCTGAACAAGGACCGGCCGGGGCTGCACGACGTCTACGCCCTCGATCTCGTGACGGACCGGCTCACCAAGGTCGCGGAGAACCCCGGGTACCTGAGCTGGATCGTCGACACCGACCTGCGGGTGCGCGGCGGCACGGTGATGAAGCCCGACGGCGGGCTGTCCGTCTTCCTCGACCCGCCGGACGGACCGGCCGGTCCCGGCGGCGCCGGCGGCCCGGACGGTGCCACGCCCTGGCTCGACGTGCCCTACGAGGACGCGATGGGCACGCGCGTCATCGGCTTCTCGCGCGACGGATCCACCTGCCACCTCCTGTCCTCCATCGGGGCCAACGCCACCCGCCTGTTCGCCGTCGACCTCGCGACCGGGCGGCGGACGCTGCTCGCGGAGGATCCGGTGTACGACGTCAAACAGGTCGAGTTCGACCCCGTGACCCGCCGGCCGCAAGCCGTGCTGTTCGTGAAGGACCGCGACACGTGGGTCTTCCTCGACGAGGAGTTCGGCAAGGACCTCGACCGGATCCGCGGCGAGCTCGCCCTTCTGTCGGTCGACGGCGAGGTCTACGTGGACCGCACCGACCGCGCCGAACGGCTGTGGACGGTCTCGGTGGTGACCGGAGCCGGCCCCGTCCTCTACTACGTCTACGACCGGCAGGACGGGGCGCTGCGCTACCTCTTCAGCCACCAGCGGGAGCTGGAGGCCTACACGCTCGCCCGGATGGAGCCCTTCTCCTTCGCCGCGCGCGACGGCGTCACCCTTCACGGTTACGTCACCTGGCCTCCCGGCGCGCAGCGCACGGGCCTGCCCGCGGTGGTGAACGTGCACGGCGGGCCCTGGGCCCGCCACACCTTCGCGTTCGACGAGGAGGCGCAGCTCCTGGCCAATCGCGGCTACGCCTGCGTCCAGGTCAACTTCCGCGGTTCGACGGGCTACGGCAAGCACTTCCGCAACCTGGGCGCCAAACAGTGGGGCGCCGCGATGCAGACCGACCTGCTCGACGCGGTCGGCCACCTGGTCGAGGGCGGCGGGATCGACCCCGCGCGGATCGCCATCATGGGCTGCTCGTACGGGGGTTACGCCGCCCTGGTCGGCGCGGCCTTCACCCCGGAGGTGTTCACCTGCGCGATAGACCTCTGCGGTCCGTCGAACCTGCTGACCCTGCTGGCGGCCGGCGCGCCGTACCGCACCGCGCTGCGCGCCTTCATGCACGCCCAGGTGGGGGATCCGGAAACGGAGCGCGCCATGCTGTGGGAACGCTCTCCGCTGTCGCGGGTCGAGGAGATCCGCATCCCCGTCCTGGTCGTCCAGGGCGCGAACGACGTCCGCGTGCCCCAGGCGGAGGCCGAGCAGATCGTCGCGGCACTGAAGGCCAAGGAACTCCCGTACGAATACCTGCTGTTCCCCGACGAGGGGCACGGGCTGGCCCGGCCCGCCAACCGGCAGGCCTACTACGCGGCGGTCGAGCGGTTCCTCGCGGAGCACCTGGCCTGAACCCGCATCAGGCAAGGGCCGCCCGCACCAGGTTCGGCAGGTGCAGGCGGGTCTCCGCCTCCTCGTGGACGGCCCGGACGAACCCTCCGCCCGTCAGCGCGCTCAAGCCCTCCACCACCTGGTTCATGGGACGCTGGAGGGCTTCGGCGGCCTCGCAGGCCGTCAACGGCCGGTCGAAGAGGGCCAGTTCTCCGAGGAGCGCGCGAGGATCGGGGGCCAGGCGCTCGACCCCCGACCGGATCGGGCAGCCGATCGTCCCGGGAACACCGGCGGGCCGGGCGGCCACCGGCAGTTCGAGCAACTGGGCCGCGGGCATGTCCGCGAGCCGGCGCAGGCTCAGTACCCCGCACCGCGCGGCCGCCGCCTCCAGTGCGGCCGGCAGACCGTCCAGGGTCCGGCACAGCCGCACCGCCGCCCCCACGTCCGCCCGGCCGAGTGCGAATCCCGGCCGGATCTCCGAGAGCCGGTCCACGAGCAGCCGCACCGACGGTACGCCGGCCAGGACGTCCAGGGAGCTCGCGGCCTCCCAGTCCGGCCCGGGGACGGCCAGCGGCGCGAGCACCGTCCCGTGGATCCCGGCGACGTTCCACGGCGCCCGTGACGTACTGACCACCCGGATCCCGGGGCAGTACGCCAACAGCTCCTCCACTCCGACCGGATCCCGGGCATCGGCGACCCCGTCGAGCACGAGCAGGACCTCGTGCCGGCCGATGAGGCGGCAGACCGCGGCCACGTCCTGCGCACCCGATTCGACGAGCAGGCGCAAGGACCTCAGCAGGGGGCCGAAGGCCGTGCCGTGACCGTCGAGCGCCACCGCTCCCGCCCCGATCCACAGTACCGGCCAGCCGCGCCGGGAGCTCAGCCGAGCCGCGGTCTCCGCGGCCACCCGCGACTTCCCCACGCCCGCGAGCCCCGAGAGGGAGACCAGCCGGCGGTGATCAGACTCCAGGGCGCCCACCAGCGCCCGGACCTCGACGTCCCGGCCGAGGAGGGCGGTGACGGACGTGGGTACCGCCGGGCAGGGATCGGCTCCGGCCGGAGCGGGCCCGCCGCTGCCCAGGCCCGCGCTGACGAAGAGCTCCCGCGCCAGGCCGTCCAGCTCCAGGGCGTCGGCGAGCAGCCGGACGGTCTGCATCCGGGCGTTCACCCGGCCCGACTCCAGGGCGCGGATCGTCCGCGGGCTGATCGTGGACCGGTCGGCCAGCGTGCGCTGGGTGAGCCCGGCCTGCACGCGCTTGAAGCGGAGCAGTTCGGGAAACGACGGAGCCTTCGCCTCGGCACTGTGGACCATAGCCCAGGAGGGTAGGAGGGGCCCGTTCCGTACGCGTCTCGGGTGCGTCCCCGGCACGTCTGCGCTCCGTCTCCGTCGGCCGTCAGACCACCTTCGAACTGGGGTGCGCACCCCGGTCCAGCAGGTCCAGCGAGATGCTCAGCAGCGAGACGGCCAACGGGTCGGACGCGTCCATCACCGCATGCTCCGACAACCGGGCCACCAGCTCTCCCATGCGCGGCGCCCCCCTCGCGGCCTGTTCGCTGCGCCGCAGCAGCGCGAGGCTCAGGGCGGCCTGCGTGGCGAGCAGCCCCAGCAGTTCGATGTCGTCGAGCTCCCGGCCGGGGGCGTTCGCGTCGTGGGCGCGGCGGTCCAGCACCTCGATCACGCCGATGCACTCCCCGTCCGCGATGAGCGGGGCGGCCATGATGCTCGCGGGGACGTACCCGGTGGAGGCCGCGGCATCGCGCGCGAACCGGTCGGTCGCTCCGACGTCGTCCGTGATCAGCGGCTGTCCGCTGGCCGCCACCCAGCCGGCGATGCCGGTGCCGGGCTCGAAGCGCCTGCCGACCAGCCCCTGCTCGCCCTCGCCCGCGACCGCCGCGAAGATCAGCTCACCGGTGTCGGGGCTCACCATGAACACCGAGGACGCGGCGGCCCCGTAGATGTAGCGGGCCACCGTGACGACAGACTGCAGGAGCTGACGTTCGGTGGCCATCAGATCGTGTGGCCAGGGTTTCATTCTTCTCCGCCTCCTTCTCCTCGGACCGACGTGCTGGGGACCGTTACGTTCGCGGCGCAGTGGTACAGGACGCTCTTGAGCTGGAACGGCGTGAGCCACGGATGCTTGCTCAGGACGAGGGCCGCGATCCCGGCCATGTGAGGCGCCGCGAAGCTGTTGCCGGTGTTGCGGACCGTGCCGCCGCCCAGGCTCGCCACCGGTACGCGCACCCCCCGCGCGCGGAACTCGACCGGGGGCGCGGCGTTGTAGTAGAAGCGCATGCCGTCCGGCTCGGCGTGGCTGGCGACCGAGATCACCGAGGCGAAGTTCCAAGGGAAGCTTTCGATCGGCAGGTTGTGGGCCGCAGCGACCACCGCGGTCCGGCGGAAGTAGGCCCGGTCGCACAACTCGCTCAGCCGGTCACGGAATTCGACCCTGCTCGTCGACAGGCTCATGCTGACCACGTCGAACCCCTCCTCGATCGCGAAGGCGAGCCCGGCGATCAGCGCGGAGGCGCTCCCGGCCCTCCCGTCACCGAGCACCTTGAGCGAACTGAGCGACACCCGGGGCGCGATGGAGCGGATGATCCCCGCACAGGCGGTCCCGTGCCCGGCGGTGTCGAGCGGCTCGCACTCCTCCACGCGCGGAGCCCGGCCCTCGGCGCTCACCACCTGCCAGGCCCGCTCGACCGTGCCGACCAGCGGATGCGCCGCCTGGACACCGCTGTCGAGCACGCAGACCCGTACGCCCTCGCCGCTCGCGCCCTCCCAGGCCCAGCGCGGGCCGATCCCTTCGAACAGGGCCGTCGGCAGGGGTTCGCCGGGGTCCCCGCCGGCCGACATGCTCCACGCGGGCATCCCCGACGCGTGCGGCCGCCGCTCGCGCCGCCAGGGCGCGCCGTTCACCTCCATGCCCGTACCGCCTCCAGCGGCTTCACCGCGCCGACGGCCGCGTAGCTGTCGACGGCCAGCGCCGCCATGGCCACGGCCGCGGCCCCCTCGCCCAGACACCGGTGGGCCCGGGCCAGGTCGAAGCAGACCTCGCCCCGCAGACACGGGTCGTCGAGGTCCCGGAGCAACCGCATCACCTCGGCGCGCATCGGCTCGGCGCGGCCCTGCGCGGCGGCGCCCAGTACGGCGGCCGACAGGCACAGGATCCGGCCCCGGACGTCCATCTCCGCGCGCCGCGCGAGCAGTTCCGCGATCCGGCGGGCCGCCTCGTCCGTCCGGTCACGGCGGGCGCACTCGCGGGCCGCCTGCACCCGCATGGTCAGCGCGACCGGTACGTAGCCGGCTTGTTCGAGAGCGTCCGCCGCCCCGCGGAAGCGCCGCTCGGCCTCCGCGTGCTCACCCTCCAGCGAGGCGGCCAGCGCGGCCACCTGATCGACCAGGACCCGCCCCAGGGTCAGCCGGAGCTGTCCCACCACGGACTCGGCCTCGGCCAACGCAGTGCGCGCACCGGCCCGGTCCCCGATCAGCGCCAGGCAGCGGGCGCGGGCGGCCAGCGCGGGCAGGGCCAGGAACCGGTCGGCTGCGAACCGCTCCAGGAGCTCCGCGCACCCCGCGAGCTTCTGCGCCATCGGGCTCGGCGACCACTGCCGGATCTCGCACAGGGCCACCAGCAGGCGGTCCTCCTCGTACGCGTCACCGACGTCCCGGGCGTGGGCGAGCGCCGCGCACGCCGCTTCCTCGGCCGCCCCGAACCGGCCGTGGTCCAGATGGATCAGCATCCGCACCTGCTCGAAGCGGCACCGGGCGGACCGGTCGGGCCGGTCGGGCTCCTCGCCGTCGAGCGCGGCCCGCAGCGCCTCCACGTCGGCCGCGGTGACCTTGCCGAGCCGGGCGGCCAGCAGAAGCCGCTGCGCCCGCACCAGGGCGGGACCGGACCCGGTGCCGGGCCACGCGCCCTCCTCCACCACCTCCAGCGCGCCCCGGGTGTCCCCGGAGAGCATGAGGGCGTCGCTGAGGCGGACGGCCGCGACCGACCGGCACCGGCCCGGCCCGCCCCGCGCCAGTACGACGGACCGTCCGAGCAGCCCGATCGCCGTCGGCAGATCACGCTGCCGCAGCGCCACGGTGCCCTCGCCCAGCAGGGCCCCGGCCGCCTGCCAGGCCAGTTCCGGCAGCTCCGCATCGTCCGGGCGCAGCTCCCCGAGGAGCCGGGTCGCGGCTTCGAGGTGGAAGCCGGGACTGAAACCGTGCTCGGCCAGCCGCCGGTGCCAGGAGACGCGCTGCTCCTTCTCCAGCCTGCCGTACGCCACTTCGTGCACCGGTTGCTGGACGAAGCGGTAGCCGCCCTCCTCCTCCGTGGCCTGGAACAGCCGCTGCCCCGCGAGCTCCGCGACCGACGCGGCCGGCGCCGGCTCACCCAGCAGCGCGAGCTGCTCCAGGGTGAACGAGGGGCCGATCACCGAAGCCGCGCCCAGCAGCCGCCGGCCCGGCGCGGGCAGCCGGTCGATCATCGCCCCCACCATGGCCGTGATGGTCGGGGGCACCTCTTCCACGGTCCGGCCGTTCCTCAGCCAGTCCATCATCAGCCGGATGTACAGCGGATTGCCCGCGCTGTACAGCGAGACCCGGTCGACCTGTTCGGCCAGGTCGAGCCCGTGCAGCTCGACCTCGTCACCGCTCCCGAGCCCGGCCAGCGAGAACGCCAGCCGTGCGCTGTCGGCCGGGAGCAGCGCCCCGACCTCGATCACGTCCGCCTTCCGCGACGCGGCGCCCTCCTGCGACCCGGGGCTCCCCTGCGGCCCGGAGCCCTCCTGCGACCCGGATCCCTCCCGCGACCAGGGGCCCTTCCGGCCCGTGAGCTCCGGTCGGGACACGCAGACCATCAGGAGCGGGAGGTCCCGCAGCCCGTCCATGAGCTCGCCGATGAGCCGCAGGAGCGACTGCCCGGCCCACGCGAGGTTGTCCCACACCACGACGAGGGGGTCGCGGGCCGCCGCGCCGAGCAGTTCGCGGGTCGCCCAGGACACCTCCTCCACACCCGGGCCCGGCACCGCCCCGGCCCGCCGGGGGAGCGAGGCGTCGCGCAGAGCCGCGAGGACTCCGCCGATCCGGGGGTCGCCGCGCAGCAACTCCGCGCAGGACGGTGCCCGCCGGATCAGCGCGTCCAGCATCTCCACGAGCGCCCCGTAGTTCCCGTCCGTTCCGTAGGACTGGCAGTTCCCGAACACGACGACGGGCCTGGCCCCGGCCGCGACGAGGTCGTCCACGGCCTCCCGGACCAGGCGGGTCTTGCCGATGCCCGGCGGTCCGAGCACGGTCACCAGCTGGGCGCGGCGCTCCCGGGCCACCCGGTGGTACACCCGGCGCAGCCGGTGGCGTTCGGCGCCGCGGTCCACCATGAGGGACCCCGCGTCGGCGCCGTCGGCCCCGTCGGCGGCGGCCTCGCCGGTGACCACCAGGACCGGTACCGGCTCGGCCTTGCCCTTCAGCGCCACCGGCGGCACCGGCACCATCGTGTAGTGCGGACGGGCCAGGTGCGCCACCGTCTCGTTCACGATGATCTCCCCGGCGACCGCCAGCGCCTGGAGGCGCGCGGCCAGGTTGACCACGTCGCCGACGACCCGGATGCCGGCCCGGGCCGAACGCGTCACCAGCGCCTCGCCGGCCGCGATCCCGCAATGGACCTCGACCGGAGCCGCGTCGGTGGCGGGCGTGCGCAGGTCACGGACCTCGGCGCGGATCCGCGTGGCCGCACGCAGCGCCCGCGTCGCGTCGTCCTCCTGCGAGGTGTCGGCCCCGAAGACCGCCATGACGGCGTCGCCGATGAACTTCTCGACGACCCCGCCGTGTTCCTCCACCGCGGCCGAGCAGATCTCGTAGTACTCGTCGAGCAGCCGTTGCAGCGGCTCCGGGTCCACACGCTCGGCGAGCCGGGTCCACCCGACCAGATCGAGGAAGAGTACGACCACCAGTCTTCGGCTCATGCGCGCTCAGAGCAGCTTCAGGTCGTGCGCCCACACCTCGGCATCCGCACCGGAATCCGCCTCGACCAGCCGCAGCTGGACCGATACGACGACCGACGTCTCCTCCTCGGTCAGGCCCGCGAGCACCTCGCGCTGCGCGGTGCTCAACTGGTCGACCGGAAGTCCGGCCGCACGCAGAGCGGTCAGAGGATCGAACACGTCACCCACCCCTTTCACGGGGCCGCACGGCGGCGGCCACACATCGATCGGCAGGAGCCGGTGGACGTAGCAGTAGGCCACCAGCTCCGCCCTGTTCCTGCAGTTGAACCGGTCGAGCAGGACACTGATCTCCTCGCCCACCGTGTGCCTGCTCAGGCGCAGCGCACGGGCCACGCGGTCGGTCGTATGACCCCGCGCCACCAGGGCCACGAGCACCAGGCCCCGGCTGGAGATCTCGGCACCCCGTATCGCCGTCACCGGCGCGGGCTCCTCACGACGCACTCCCAACGACGCACTCCACGACGCACTCCTCACGACGTACCGGTACTGCGTACGAACAACTCACGGACCATGACGGCCGCCATGAACGAGACGCCGTGCCAGCGCGCCTTGCGTTCGAACCAGAGCCAGTCCCCGTCCGGGTTGGCCTCCAGGAACACCGCCTCACCGGTGTCGGACACGAGCAGGTCGAACGCCCCGTAGCGCAGGTTCCACGCGGCGCACAGGGTGCGTACGGCCTCGGCCGCGGGGTGCGGGCAGTCGACGCGCGTCACGGCGACGCTGTCGGGGTCCGTCATCGGGCTCGACGGATCGGGCTTGCGGACCTCGAAGGCGCAGATTCCGCCGTCGAGGTGATAGACGCGCAGCTCACGCGCGTGTGCCACGTACTCCTGGACCACGACCGGACGCTCTCCCGGGGCGCCGCCCGGGGCCGGTCCCGAGCCCCGTTCGACCGCCTCCCGGCCCACGACCGCGGGCAGGCAGGCCTTCCAGGCCAGCCGGTCCGGCTCGAACAGCCGGAAGTCCGGAGTCTTGACCACGAGGGTGGCCGCCCCCACGTCGCGCGCGCCCGCCGCCACGTCGTTGGTGACGACCGTGCGGGGCGTCCGTATGCCCAGCCCGCGCGCCTCCACCAGCTGACCCGGCCCGACGACCGTGCCGCCGGGCAGCGCCGTGCCCGCCGCGGCCGACACCTGCCGGAGGAACCCGGACCAGGACTCCGCCCGCAGCGGAGTCATCGAACCCGCCGGCCTCGCCTGCGCCAGCAGCGCGCAGGCCGAACCGTGCCGCACCCAGACCACGGCCGGCCTGACCCGGCGCCCGGAGATCTCCAGCAGACCGGTGTCCACGTCCAGAGCCATCGACGTCGACATGAGTTCGTCCTGCCGGATCAGTATCGCCGGAGTTTCCAAAGGACCCGTCAAGGCATCGCGAACGACCTCCAATTCACGGCCGCCCGCGCAATTCACCAGAACCACAACGGATCTGCCGTCGCGGTCTTCCGCCTGTCGTGAACGGCTCATGCAGCGAATGCTAGCCAACGGGGGCCGTGCGGAAGGCGGCAGAACGGAGGCAGTTACCCGGCAGCTTGGGCGGCGGCCGCTCCCGTGCGGTCGCGCGGGCGTAACGTCCAGCCGCAGCAACCCGATCGGCCAAGCCGGAGAACACCGTCCGGAGAAACACCAAGCGGAACATCGATCACATTGTGGAGGGCGGACCGTGGCGAATGGTGTGGTGAACGCCGAGGAACTGACCAAGTGTTACCGCGGTAAAGAGACGCCGGCAGTCGACCGTATTTCATTCGACATCGCCAAAGGCGAGACCATCGGGCTGCTGGGACCCAACGGTGCCGGAAAGACCACCCTGATGAAGATGATCTGCGGCGTCACCCCTCCCACCACCGGGCGGATCCGGGTGTTCGGCGTGGACCCGGCCCGCGACCCGGTCGCCGCCAAGAGCGGCATCGGCGCGATGCACCAGTCCGCCCCCTACGACGAGATGCTCTCGGCCCTGGACAACCTGCTGATCGCCACCCGCTTCAAGGGACTGTCCTGGCGCACCACCCGTCCCTGGGCGATGGAGGTGGCGGAGTATCTCGGTCTGAAGGACGCCCTGTCCCAGCTCGTGTTCCAGCTGTCCGGCGGCCAGCGTCAGCGGCTGCAGCTCGTACGGGCCCTGCTGACCATCCCCGAACTCCTCATCCTCGACGAGCCCTCGGCCGGACTGGACGTGGCCGGCCGGCACCAGATCGAGCGGTTCGTCCGGTGGCTCCGCGAGGAGTACGGCATGACCGTGATCTGGACCAGCCACATCATCCAGGAGCTCGAGCGCAACGCCCAGCGGGTCCTGGTCATCAACAAGGGCAAGGTGGTCCGCTTCGCCCAACCGAGCGAACTCCTGAGGGAGTTCGGGGGAGCGCACCTGCTGGTCAGTGTCGACGACGCGGTCGCCGCCAAGGTCGTCAAGGAATGGGCGGCCACCGCCGGACTGGCCGCGACGGCCCAGGACGCCGAGGTGCGCATCGAGAACGCGCAGGTCCGGGACGTGCTGCCGCAACTCTCCCGGCACTGCCACGACGCCGGGGTCGAGATCGCCGGGATCTCCACCGTCACCGACTCGCTGGAGCAGGTCTTCCTGCGCATGACCGGGAACGAGGGCTGACACCGTGGCCGACCTGGGATTCAAGACCACCGCACCGGTCGCGTCGGGCAAGCCGGCCGACTTCACCGCCGTGTTCTACCGCGAGTACGCGCTCCTCGCCCGCAACAGGGTCAACCTCATCCTCGGCCTGACCCCGATGCTCGTGTACCTGCTCCTGGTGAACACCTCGCTGGGCAACGTCGTCGGGAACATCACCTACCGCGGCGAGACCCTCCCCTTCGCGGTGTTCCTGCTCCCCATGGTGCTGGCCATGTCCGTGGTCAGCGCCTCCGGGACCACGGGCATGGCCATGTTCCAGGAGGAGATGAGCGGGGTGTCGACCCAGCTCTGGAGCTGGCCGCTGCGCCGGTCGCGCTTCCTGGCCGGCAAGCTGCTGGCCGGGGTCTCGCTCGTCCTGGCCCAGAGCCTGCTGGCCCTGGCCGTCGCCGCGCTCATCTTCGACTACCCCTTCCACGCCTCCCACTGGATCTGGCTGCTCCTGGCCCTGGTGCTGTCGTCGGTGGCGTTCAACGGCCTGTACCTCGCGGCGGCCGTCCTCATCAGCGACTACCGCACCTTCATGGTGCTCACCAGCGTGTCGGTGCCCGTCCTCGTCTTCGCCGCGCCGTCGCTGTCCACCTCGCAGCAACTGCCCACCGTGCTGCGGTGGATCTCGACGGTGAACCCCGTGTCGTACGCCGTCACCGGGATGCGCGACGCCGCGATCTTCGGCCTGGGCAAGGCCTGGCCCTCCCTGGTGGTGCTCGCCGTCGTCGCGATCGTCGCCAACTTCATCGCCGGCCGGGCGCTGTTGCGGCGCACCCGGAACCTCTGACCCGCAGGAGCTCCCCACCGTGCAGACCGACCGCAGCGCGCAGAACGGCGACACCGCGCGGGCCGACCATGCCCCCCTGGCCTGGCTCGCCACACCGCAAGACCGCTCCGTACACCGCCTGCCGGGCACGGACCGGGCCCAACCACCCAAGGCCACCTGGGAGATGGCGACCCGCGCCGCGACGAAGGTCGGCGTCACCCGGGTCGCCGACATCACCCGGCTCGACTCCATCGGCATCCCGACGTTCCAGGCGATCCGGCCGCTCTCCAAGACGCTCGCCGTCTCCCAGGGCAAGGGGATGACCCCCGAACTGGCCAGGCTCTCGGCGGTGATGGAGTCGGTCGAGACCTGGCACGTGGAACAGCCGGCCCTGCCCGCACTGACCGCCACCCCCCGCACGCTGCACACGCAACTGGGCTACGAGATCTCCGCGTTGGCACCCTCCGCGCCGAGCCTGCTGCACGAGGGGCTGCCGCTGGACTGGGTGGCGGCCAGCTCCCTGGTCGACGGAGCGCGCACCCTCGTCCCCGTGAACGTCGTCCGCCTGACCCTGGAGGAGCACACCGACTGGAACCCGCCGGTGTTCTTCGAGTCGACGAACGGCCTGGCCAGTGGGAACACCCGGATCGAAGCCGCTCTGCACGCACTCTGCGAGGTCATCGAGCGCGACGCGATGACGGCCGCGGTCACCGGGGGCGGGGAGATGGGCGTACGCGTCGACCCCCGCTCCCTCGGGTCGGCGGTGGCCGACGAGCTGTGCACGCTGATCGAACGGGCCGACGTCACCCTGGAGGTCCGCCTCGTCCCGTCGCCCACCGGCCTGCCGTGCTTCCTGTCCTGGGTCGCCAGCGAGGAGTATCCGGCGCCGATGTTCGGCTTCGGCTGCCACCTCAGCCCGGAGATCGCGCTCACCCGCGCCGTCTCCGAGGCGGCCCAGGCCAGGCTCGCGTACATCTCGGGGGCCCGCGACGACCTCCGGGAGGACTTCGGGCAGGTGGACGCCGGCCGGCTGCGGAGCGCGCGGTCCGGCCCGGCGGCCGCCGACCTCAAGGGCCTCGTAGAGGACCCCGTCCCGCACGACAGCCTGGCCGGCGCCCTCGCGCACGTGGTGCGCCGGGCGGCCGCCGCCTTCTGCCATCCGCCCCTCCTCGTCGACCTGACGCGCGAGGAGATCGGGGTCCCGGTCGTCAAGGTCGTGGCTCCGGGGAGCCGCGTATGCCCGGAGGTGCTGTAGTGAAGGGGTCCAACGTGAACGGGTCCGGCGTGAGCAGGTCCAGGGTGATCGTCTACGCGGGGCCGACGATCTCGGCAGCCGACGTCCACGCGGTGCTCCCGGACGCGGACGTACGACCGCCCGCGGGCCGGGGCGACCTCCTCGCGGAGCAGTGGCACCCGGGAGACGTGGTCGTGGTCGTCGACGGCTACTTCCGGGAACGGCGCTCCGTCGGCCACAAGGAGATCCTCCAGGTGCTCACCGAGGGGGCGGAGGTGATCGGCGCCGCGAGCATGGGCGCACTGCGGGCCGCGGAACTCGCCCCGTGCGGCATGCGGGGCCTCGGCACGGTCTTCACCATGTACGCCTCGGGCGAGATCGACGGGGACGACGAGGTGGGGGTCCTGCACGGCCCGGCCGAGATGGGGTACCCGGCGCAGACCGTGGCCCTGGTGAACCTCCGCTACGGCTGCAAGGAGGGCGCCGAGACCGACCTGATCCCACCGGACGCGGGCCGCCGGATCGTGGCTGCGGCCGCGGCGCTGCCCTTCACCCACCGCGGTTGGAAGGACATCGAACAGGCGCTGGACGAGGACGACCACGACTCCCTGAGGACCCTGGAGGAGATGATCGCCTCGGGCGTCTGGGACCTCAAACGGCTCGACGCCATGGCGGCGCTGCGCACGATCGCGAGCCGGGGCACCGTGACCCCCGGTCCGGTCGCGCCCGAGGTTCCCTTCACCGGCATCAGCCGGACCCAGTCCCTGGCCCGCCGGACCCGACGGGAGCGCTCGCCCGGCCGGTGGATGTCGGACCTCGACGTCCTGGACGCCGTCCGGCTGTTCGACGAGGGCTACCCCGCGCTGCACGAGGAGGTGCTGACCGGTCTGCTGGAGGAGCTCGCAGGCGCCAGGGGCATGACGCTCGAAACGTACGCGCGAGCGAAGCTCGGGCTCGACGGCCGGTCGCGGCTGCCGGACTCCCTGGCCCGCTGGTTCACGGAGCAGGAACGGGAAGAGCTCCCCGTCAGCGACCGGATCCGGCTCCTCATGGTGCGGGTGTGGCCCGTGTGGCAGTCGGTGGACTGGCGGCCGGCGGTCCTGGCCCGCCTGCGGGACTCCGCGCGCTGGGAGGAGTGGTGCGCTCTCGTCGTCCGGGCCGACGAGGCCGCGGAGGAGACCCGGCCCAAGCTCGTGGTCCCGCCCCCGCCGATGTGCGCGAAGCTCTTCCTGCGCCACTGGCAGGGGCGCGGCACCTCACCAGACGTCGAGATGGCCCGCCGCGGGTTCACCGGCCTCGACGGGCTCGGCGGGGCCGTCCCGAGGTTCTTCGCCCTGGACGTCCTGCGAGGCCGTGAACGCCGCGAGTCCGCGGCCCGTTGAACACGGGAGGGCGCGGGAGGGCACGGGCGGTGAGCACTCTAGGATGGGAACGTGAGTACGAATGAAACTGAAGTGCGGCCCGCCCCGAGTCCGGAGCTGAGCGGGGCGGAGCTGGCCCGCTGGTACTGGACGCTGGCCGAACTCACCGTGCTGGCACGCCGGATGGGCCTGCCCGCCGGAGGCGGGAAGGCGGCGGTCACGGCGCGGATCGCCGCCGCGCTGGACGGGCTCCCGGCCCCGGCCCCCGGTCGGTCCGATCGCGGTCGGTCCGCACGCGGTGCGGGCCGGCAGCTCGCCGCGCCCGTGGACGGTGCGAGCGTGATCCCGCCGGGGCAGCGGTGCAGCCAGGTGCTGCGGGAGTACTTCGTCCGGGAGATCGGGCCCGGCTTCCACTTCGACGCCTTCATGCGGGATTACGTCGCCCAGGGCGCGGGACACACCCTCGCCGAGGCGGTCGCCCACTGGCACGCCACCCGGGCGCGGGCGGCGCAACCCCGTGAGATCGGGGCACAGTTCGAGCTGAACCGGTTCCTCAGGGACTGGCACACCCGCCATCCCGAGGGCACCCGCCCGCAGGCCCTGGCCGCCTGGCGGGCCCACCGCTCCAGCCCCCGGAAGGCCGCCGCCCTCACTCCCGGGACGCAGTGAGCTCCGGCTCCGGGGGCCCCGCCTCGGGGGGCTCCGGCAGGCGCCGGGCCAGGGCCCAGGCCAGCAGGGGGAGCGCGGCCAGCGGGAGCAGGGCCGTGTGCAGCGAGGCGGTGTCGGCCGCCTTGCCGATGAGGGGGCTCGCGAGACCGCCCACGCTGACGGTCAGGCCCAGGGTGACCCCGCTCGCGGTGCCCATGCGCTGCGGCAGGTAGTCCTGCCCCAGGGTGACCTGGAGGGAGAAGGGCACGTACAGCGCGGCCGCGGCCAGCGCCGAGCAGACGTACACCAGCGGCAGCGGCAGGAAGAGGATGCCCGCGACGGCGGGCGCCACCGCCGCGTAGGCGCGGTGGATGGTGGTGACCCGCCCCCAGCGGGCGGCCAGCCGGCCGCCCAGGAGGGTGCCGCCGGCGCTCCCGGCGAAGAGGGCGAACAGGGCGACGGCGCCGGCGGTCTCGCCGCCGCCGCGCTCGCGGACGTACAGCGCGATGAAGGTGCTCAGGCCCGTGAAGACCACGGAGCGCACGACGACCACCAGGGTGAGCCGCAGGAAGGCCCGCCAGTCGTCGCGGGGGCGCCGGGGCGGGGCCGGGGACACGGTGTCCGCTGCCCGGGTGGCGGCCGAACGCCCGTCGGACGGCGGCTGGTTGAGGAAGACGCCCAGCGCCGCCGGGGCGGCCAGCAGCCACCATCCCGCCGGGCCCGGCAGTGCCAGCGCGCCGACGACCAGCAGCGGGGCGCACGCGAAGCCGATGTTGCCGCCGAGCGCGAACCAGCTCATCGCGCCGTGCCCGGGGCCGCCAGCCGTACGGACCAGCCGGGCGGCCGCCGGGTGGTAGGCGGCGACGCCCAGCCCGGACAGGGCGACGGCGGCGAGCGTGGCCGCGTACCCGGCGTCGAGTCCGACCAGCGCCACGCCCAGCCCCGCGGCGGCGGTGGCGAGCGGGATGAGCCGGGGCATCGGCCACCGGTCGGCGAGCGCTCCGAACAGCGGCTGGACCACGGAGGACAGCAGCGAGGCGGCCAGCACGATGCCGGACGCGGCGGCGTATCCGTACAAGCGCTCGGAGACGAGGAACGGGACGAGCGCGGCGACGGCGCCCTGGTAGACGTCCACGCAGGAGTGGCCCGCGGCGAAGGCAGCCGTGCGGAGCCGGGTCGGGGCCGTCCCGGGAGCCGCAGAGGCCGGCGTGGCTCCAGGCGCAGCGGTCGGGGTCTGGATCGGTCTGATGGAGGTCACTCGTCGAGAATCGCTCTCGCCGGGGGCGGCCCGCTTCCGATAAATTGCCGGATGATGCAGAAAATCCGCCACACCCCGCGCGCGGCGACGAGCGTGCGCGAGCTCGACACCCACCACGGCATCGATCCGCACCGCCACGACGACCACCAGATCTGCTACGCGGGTTCCGGGGTCCTGGCCGTGACCACGGACGCCGGCACCTGGGTGGCCCCGACCACCCGCGCCCTGTGGATCCCGGCCGGGACCGTGCACGAGCACCGCGCCTTCGGCCGCGTCGACCTGCACTGCGTGGGCCTGCCCACCCACCTCAACCCGCTCTCCCTCTCCGCCCCCGCCGTGCTCGCGGTCGGCCCCCTGCTGCGCGAGCTGATCCTGGCCTACACCCGGGCACCGCAGGACGACAGTGCCGAGCGGCGCCGGATGCTGGCGGTGCTGCTCGACCAGCTGCGGGCCTCGCCGCTCCAGCCGCTGCACCTGCCCGCTCCCGCGGATCCCCGGCTGGCCGCGGTGTGCGCGCTGCTGCACGCCGATCCGGCGGACCGGCGCGGGCTGGCGGAGCTCTCCGCGCGGGCCGGGGCCGGGGCGGGGGAGCGGACCCTGAGCCGGCTGTTCCGTGCCGAGCTGGGCATGACGTTCCCCCAGTGGCGGACGCAGCTGCGGCTGCACCACGCACTGCGGCTGCTGGCGGTGGACACCCCCGTGACGGTGGTCGCGCACCGCTGCGGCTGGTCCTCGACGAGCGCGTTCATCGACGTGTTCCGGCGGGCCTTCGGACACACGCCGGGGGCGCACGCCAAGGGGAGCTGACCGTAGGTCCGGCCTGTACGCCCGGCCCGTTCGCCTGGCCGTCCGCGCCCCACCGGTTCAGCATGGAGGAGGTGACGGTTCGGGGCCGGGCGGTTGGGAGGACCCATGGCGCACACGCCGACGACCGACGTACTGATCGCGGGCGCGGGCCCGGTCGGCCTGAGCGCGGCCGTGGAACTGCGCCGGCACGGCGTGCGCTGCCGCCTCGTCGACCGGCTGCCGGCCCGCCTCCCGTACGCGAAGGCGGTCGGCATCCAGCCACGCACGCTGGAGGTCTGGGACCGGATGGGCCTGGCCCGCACGGTCATGGAGACCGCCGTCTCCCTGCGCGGCCAGCTGATCTACGTCAACGGCGCCGAACGCGCCCGGATCGAGCTCATGCTGCCGCCCGAAGTGCCGTATCGGTTCGCCGCGTTGCCGCAGTACGAGACCGAGCGCATCCTCGAGGAGCACCTCGCGGCACTGGGCACGGTCATCGAACGCGGCACCGAACTGCTGTCGTTCACCCAGGAGGGGGAGGGCCTCGGCGGCGGGGTCACCAGCCTCCTGCGCACCGCTTCCGGCGGCGAGGAGGAGCTGCGCACCCGCTACCTCATCGGCTGCGACGGAGCGCACAGCACCGTGCGCAAAGGGCTGGGACTCTCCTACGAGGGCGGGGCCTTCGCCGAGGAGTACATGCTGGCGGACGTCGTGAGCGACTGGGACCTGCCCGACGGATACGGCCTGCGGTCCATGCACCAGGGCGCCGACGGGGCCACGGACGACGTGCTGGTGTGCATCCCGCTGCCCGGCCGGGGCCGCTACCGCATGTCGATGCTGGTCCCGCCCGAACTCTCCGCGCAGCCGAACGGCGGGTCGGCGGGAGGGACGGCGGGAGGGTCGGCCGGGGGCCCCGGAGCGGGCGACGGCGTGGTGCACGGGCTGGAGGGCGGCCCGGTCCCCGAGCTGTCCCACATCCAGGCCGTCGTCGACCGCCTCGCCCCGGCCCCGGCCACGGTCTCCGGCCTGCGCTGGTCCTCCGTGTTCCGCATCAGCCACCGCATCGTCGACCGCTACGGCGACGGCCGCGTCTTCGTCGCGGGCGACGCCGCCCACATCCACCCGCCCACGGGCGCCCAGGGCATGAACACCGGGATCCAGGACGCCTGCAACCTGGCCTGGAAGCTCGCGCTCGCCCTCCGGGAGACGGCCGGGCCCGCCCTGCTCGCGAGCTACGACGCCGAGCGCCGCCCCGTGGGGGAGGAAGTCGTCGGCCGGACCGTGCGGCACGCGACCGAGGGCATGGAGAACGAACCGGACGATCCGCGCACCGTGCTGCTCCGCGAGGCCCAGTTGCTCGTCGGCTACCGCGACGGGCCGCTCGCCGGCAGCCCCTTCGGCCCTGCCGATGCCCCGCAGCCCGGCGAACGGGCCCCGGACTGCTCCGGGTTGGCCCTCCCCCTCGCCGCCTACCCCTCGCGGCTGCTCGACGTCCTGCGCGGCCACGCCGGCCACGTGGTGCTCCTGTACGGGGCCGACGGCGCGGCCCTGGCCGAGGCCGCCGAGCAGGCCCGGTCCGCGGGTCGGCCCCTGGCGGAGGGCGGCGCGATCGGTCCGGACGGCGCGAAGGGCGCCGACGGCGACGCCACCGGCCTGCGGGCCGTGGCCGTCCTCGCCCGGGACGCGGCACCCGACGCCTCCGCCGGCCTGCCCGTTTCCGTCCCCGGATACCGGGACGCCGCCGGGGAGTTCGCCCGGCTGTACGGCGCCGACGCCCCGACCGGTTTCCTCGTACGCCCGGACGGGTACCTCGGTGCCCGCTTCCCGCTGTCCGGCACGGCAGCGGCCCTGGCGGGCTACCTCGCCTCCCTGTCCGGCCGGGACGAGTCCCGAGGCGGAAGGACGTCCTAGGCGCGGGCGTACCGCAGCAGCACCACCCCGTTGCCGAACGTACGGGTCCCCTCCAGCCGCAGCGGGACCTGGCCGTCGGAGGGTGGGAAGAGGCGGTGGCCGCGGCCGATGCGTACGGGTTGCACGTAGATCCGGTACTCGTCCACCAGGCCGTGGCGCAGGAACGAGGCGGCGAGGTCGGCCCCGCTCAGCGTCAGGTCGCCTCCGGGGGCGGCCTTGAGGGCGGCGACCTCCTCCGGTACGACCTTGCGGAGCACGGTGGCGTTCGGGTCGGTCTGCGCGCCGTCCAGGGTGCGCGAATACACGTACTTCCGCGCGGAGCGCCAGATGCCCGCGAACTCCACCTCCTGCGGGGAAGCGTCCGGATCGGCGTCGGCATCGGGCCAGTAGGCGTCCATCAGCTCGTAGGTGACCCGGCCCATCAGCATGCCGCCGACCGACCGGAGTTCGTCGTTCATGTGCTGGTGCAGCTCCGCGTCGACGCGGTGCCAGTCGATCTGCCGCTCCGGACCCTCGTAGTAGCCGTCCAGGGAGACCTGCGACATCAGGATGATCTTTCGCATAACGGACCAGGCTACGCGCCCTCCATACTGGACGGCGTGAAGACCGAAGCCGACACCGCCGCTGCCGACAGCGCAGACAGTCCGGACACCGTCCTGTGCGCCGTCGAAGGCCGCACCGGGGTGATCACCCTCAACCGCCCCAGGGCCCTCAACGCCCTCACCCACCCCATGGTGCTCCGCATGGCCGAGGCCCTGACCGGTTGGGAGCGGGATCCGGCCGTGGAGCAGGTGCTCCTGCGCGGCGCGGGCGAGCGGGGGCTGTGCGCCGGCGGGGACATCCGGGCCATCCACGACGACGCCAAGGCCGGGACGCGGGCCTCGGCCGCCTTCTGGCGCGACGAGTACCGGCTCAACGCGCACATCGCGCGCTACCCCAAGCCCTACGTGGCCGTCATGGACGGCATCGTGATGGGCGGCGGAGTCGGCGTGTCCGCCCACGGCAGCCTCCGCGTGGTCACCGAGCGGTCCCGCGTCGCCATGCCCGAGACCGGCATCGGCTTCGTCCCGGACGTCGGCGGCACCCACCTGCTGGCCCGCGCCCCCGGCCTGCTCGGCACCCATCTCGCCCTCACCGGCTCCGCGGTGGGCGCCGCCGACGCGGTGCTGTGCGGGCTCGCCGACCACTTCGTACCCGCCGACCGACTGCCCGCGCTGACCGCCGAGCTCGCCGCGGCCCCGGCCGGGGAAGTGCTGGGGCGGTACGCCGCCGAGCCCGGGCCCGGGGCGCTGGCCGAGGCGCGGGGCTGGATCGACCACTGCTACGCGGCCGCCACCGTCGAGGAGATCGTGGACCGGCTGCTCGGATACGGGGACCCCGAGGCCAAGGAGGCCGCCGAGACCATCCTCGCCAAATCCCCCACCGCCCTGAAGGTGACCCTGGAAGCCGTGCGCCGGGCCGCCGCGCTCGGCGCGCTGGAGCCGGTGCTGGAACAGGAGTTCCGGGTCTCCTGCCATGCGCTGACCTCGCCCGACCTGGTGGAGGGCATCCGGGCGCAGGTCGTCGACAAGGACCGCAATCCGCGCTGGTCCCCGGCCACCCTCGGCGAGGTCACCGAGCAGGACGTGGCCCGCTTCTTCGCCCCGCTCACCGGGGACGGCCCCGGGATCGCCGCGGGGTGAACCCGTGCGCGGCGCGGGGGTGGCGCGTCAGGGGGCGGTGGCGGTGGCGGTGCCCGCCGCCTCTGCCGAGCCCGCCGCCTCCGCCGAGCCCGCGGTGTCCGCCGTGGCCCCAGGGGTCTCCACCCAGTCGACCACTTCGATGATCACGCCGTTGGGGTCGGACACCAGGAACACCCGCTCGCCCCAGGGCTCCACCCGCGGCTCCATGACGATCGGGACGCCCTCGGCGCGCAGCCGCTCGTACTCGGCGGGCAGGTCGGCCACGGTGAACGCGAGCAGCACCCCGGCGGCGCGCTGCTCGCGCAGCCCCTCGGGGAGCACCTCCAGGCCGCGCCGCACGAAGATCACGTTCGGGCCGTCGGGGTGGGAGAGGGAGGCGAAGCCGTCGGCGGCCATCGTTTCCCCGTATCCGAAATGCCTGGCCAGGAACGCGGAGGACGAGGTGACGTCCTCGACGGTGAGGCAGATGGCGGTGTCGGTGATCCGCATGGGTTCCTCCTGGGTGTCGTGGGCTCGGAGTTTTATTATACACAGTATTGTGTACGGCGTATAAGATTAAGCGAGCGGCTGCCGGAGGGCGGCGGGAAGGGGTCGGAAGTGACCACGGACCGGAGCGGCGCGGGCGACCCCGTCCGCACGTTGGAGCTGCTGTGGCGCGAGCCGGGACAGGGGGCGCCCAGCGGGCGGCGCGGACCCCGGCAAGGGCTGACCGTCGATTCCGTCGTCGACGCCGCGATCGCGCTCGCCGACGAGGCGGCGGGTGAGGGGCGGTCGGGACTGGCCGCCCTGACGATGCGGGCCCTGGCCCAGCGGCTGGGAGTCACCCCCATGACCCTCTACACCTACGTCCCCGGCAAGGCCGAGCTGCTCGACCTGATGCTCGACGCCGTCTACCTGGCCATGGAGCGCGGCGAGCCGGTCCCGGACGGCACCTGGCGGGAGAAGGTCACCCGCGTCGCCGAGGACAACCGCGCGCTGTTCCTGCGGCACCCGTGGATCGGCGAGCTGTCCGTCACCCGCCCCCCGCTGGGCCCCGGAGTGATCGGCAAGTACGAGCACGAGCTCGCGGCCTTCGACGGCATCGGCCTCACCGACGTGGAGATGGACGCGGCCCTGACCCACCTCCTCGGCTTCGTCCACGCGCAGGCCCTGGCCGCCGCCGACACCGCGGCACACCAAGCCCGCCAGAGCGACCAGGAGTGGTGGGAGCTCAGCGCCCCCTTGCTGGAGCGGGCCATGGACCCGGAGCGCTACCCCCTCGCCGGGCGGGTCGGCAGCACGGTCGGCGGGTACAGCCCCGAGACGGTGTGGGACTTCGGCCTGCGCTGCGTGCTCGACGGGATCGCCCGGCTGCTGGAGCGCGGCTGACGCGGATCGACCCGGACTGCCCGTGCCGGCCGGGACTGCCCGTGCCGGCCGGGACTGCCCCATGCCGACCCGGACTGCCCCGTGCCGACCGGCCTGACCCCGACGGATCGGCGCGGGTCCGCCCGGTCGGGCCTTGTCCGAAGGGCGCGCCCTACCGGTAGCCGGTGGGGTCCGCCGGGAGGTCGGGGTCCTGCACCTCGACCATGTACCGCCAGGCGTCGGGCCGGCTGCCGTCCACGTCCGTGAAGCCGTAGACCTGCGCGAGCTGCCCGCTGGAGAGCGACTGCCCGTTCCAGCGGGACAGTTCCGGGTCGGCGGCCAGGGCCGCGACCGCCCGGCCGACGTAGAACGGCGTCTCCGAGATGCCGAAGTGCGGGACCGTCGTCAGCGCGTCCCGCCAATTCGACTCGCTCACACCGAAGTTGTCGAGCATCATCTCCGAACGGAGCCACCCTGGAGTCAGGGCCACCGCCGTCGCTCCGCGCGGGCCCACCTCGTGGCCGAGGGCGAACGCCATCCGCAGTACCGCCGACTTGGCGATGTCGTAGAAGAAGGAGACCCGGTAGCGGCTCGCGTTGTACTCCGCCGTGCCGTCGGTCATCTCCACCACCAGCCCGCCCGGCTCGCGCAGCAGCAGGGGCAGCGCGTAGTGGCTGGTCACCGCGTGGGTCTCGACGGCCAGCCGCAGCAGCCGCAGTCCCTTGTCCAGGTCGTGTTCCCAGACCGTGCTCTCCCACTCGAAGAGCCGCTCGCCGCCCCAGATGTCGTTCACCAGCACGTGGAGGCGGCCCTGCTCGGCGTCGATCCGCCCGACCAGAGCCTCGACCTGTTCGGGCACCAGGTGGTCCGCGACCACCGCGATACCGCGGCCGCCCGCCGCCGTGACCAGTTCGGCCGTCTCCTCGATCGTCTCCGGCCGGTCGTACTCGGAGCGCCTGCCCCGCGTGCTGCGCCCGCTCACGTACACGGTCGCGCCCCGCGCCCCCAACTCGACCGCGATGCCCCTGCCCGCGCCCCGGGTCGCCCCGGCCACCAGGGCGACCTTGCCTTCGAGAGTCCGCTGTGCCTGCGCCATGACCGCGACCCTACGACGCCCGCGTGCGGCGGGGGCGGTGCGGCGCGCCTGCGGATTCCCCGGACGGGACGGGTGCGGAGGGATGCGGCCTTGAACAACCGGCCCCCGAGGCCGCACTGTTGGCCGAGATCCGTTCGTATTGTCAGGAGACAGGCTTGTCCACCGACCCCGCGCAGGCATCCGAGCCGACGCCCCCGTCCGCTCCCGCGCTCCCGCACGTCATCGACCCCGCCGGCGGCTGCCCGCACGCCCTCAACGCCCGGCTGCGCGCCCAGGGCGCCGTGGCGGGCGTGGTGCTTCCCGGTGGTGTGCCCGGCGCGGTCGTCCTCGGCCACGAGGCGCTGAAGGAGTTCCTCGCCCACCCCGATGTGGCCAAGGACGCCCGGCACTTCCCCGCCCTGCACGACGGCACCATCGCCCCGGACTGGCCGCTGCGCGTCTTCGCCAACGCCCAGGGCATGCACACGGCCGACGACGCCGACCACCGCAGGCTGCGCTCCCTGGTGGGCAACGCCTTCACCGTCCGCCAGGTGGAGCGGCTGCGCCCCCGGATCGAGGAACTCACGGCAGGGCTGCTCGACGACCTGGACAGGGCCGCGGAGGCGTCCCCCGACGGGGTGGCGGACCTGCGCACGCACGTCGCGCTCCCGCTCCCGATGAGCGTGATCTGCGAACTCCTCGGCGTGGAGCCCGAACACCGGGGGCGGCTGCACGAGCTGTCCAACACCGTCATCGTCGCCACCGACACCACCCCCGCCGAGGTCATGGCGGCCGTGCGCGAGCTCGTCGAGCTGATCGGCGCCATCGCCGCCACCCGCCGGGCCGATCCGGGCGAGGACCTGACGAGTGCGCTGATCGCCGCCCGCGACGGCGACGGCGACCGGCTCAGCGAGGCCGAACTCACCGGCACCATGAGGCTGATGCTGGTCGCGGGCCACGAGACCACGCTCAACCTGATCAGCAACGCCGTCCGCGCCCTGTGCACCCACCGCGACCAGCTCGCGCTGGTCCTGGAGGGAAAGGCGACCTGGTCCGACGTGGTCGACGAGACCCTGCGCTTCGACGGTCCGGTCAGCTGGTTCCCCTTCCGCTACCCGACCCGCGATCTGACCATCGGCGCGACCCTGATCCCGCAGGGCACCCCGGTCCTCGCCGGCTACACGGCGGCCGGCCGCGACGAGGCCTTCCACGGCCCGGACTCCGACCGCTTCGACCGGACCCGCCCCACCGCGGCCCGTCACCTCTCCTTCGGACACGGCGCCCACTACTGCGTCGGAGCGCCGCTCGCCCGGCTGGAAGCCACGATCGCCCTGGAGGCCCTCTTCACCCGTTTCCCGGACCTGGACCTGGCCGTCCCCGAAGCCGAACTCCCGCACCAGCGCAGCTTCATCGGCAACAGCGTGGAGTCGCTGCCCGTCCGCCTACGGGGCAGCGCTCGGCGGTGAGATCTCCGTGCTCAGCCACCCCAGTGCGTCGGGGTACATGGCGATCCAGGTCTGGAAGTTGTGCCCGCCCTGCGGGCGGACCAGGGTCTTGATCCGGACCCCGGAGTTCTGGGCCGCCTCGGTGAAGTCGGTCAGCTGCTGCGGCGGGCTGTCCTTGTCCTGCGCGGACGTGGCCAGGAACAGCCCGACGTCCGTGTTCTTGTCGTGCTTCGCCTGCCGGACGAGCCACATCGGGCTGTTGCGCTCGCGCAGCACGGGATCGGACAGCACCTCCGGGTCGCCGGTCAGTGGATCCGGGTCCAGGGCGGCGCCCGCCCGGAAAGCCTTCGGGTACTGGAGGGGCAGCTTGGCCGCGCAGAACGCCCCGGTGGAAATGCCCATCAGCCCCCAGCCACGGGGCTCGGGGAGCGTGCGGAAGTTCTTGGCGACCAGATCCGGCACGTCCCGCGCGAGCCAGCTCGCCACCTTCCGCTGCGGGGTGTCCGTGCAGTCGGTGTTCACCCCTCCGGGGTACAGGTCGGGGATCACCAGGATGAAGGGGTGCGCCGCACCGAGCTGGACGAGCTGCTCCAGCGCGCCGGGCATGTCGCCGACGTCGATCCAGGAGCGGGGCGAGCCCGGATAGCCGTGCAGCAGCATCAGCACGGGGAACCGGGTCTTGTCCGCGCCCGGTGCGTCGTACTCCGGGGGAGTCCACACGATGACCTGCCCGGCGAGCTTCGAGTGGGAGCCGCGGAAGTACGTGGTGCGGGTGCCGTCGCCGCCGGGGGCGAATGTGGCCCGGCCGAGCGGCGGCCCGGTCATGGCGGAGTCGTTCTGTCCGGCGTCCGTGCCCAGCAGGTCGTCCCAGGAGGAGTAGAGGCCGTAGCTCCCGTTGATCCAGGTGGCCACCACGCAGATGGCGGTGAGCTGGCACAAGCCGATCATCACCAGCCGGGCCGGCCAGCGCACCCAGCCGGGCCCGGGGATCCGGTTCCACAGGAGCAGCGCGGCGAGCATCGCCAGTGCGGTGACGACGATCAGCGTGACGAGGAACGACGTACTGGTCAGCTCCACTGCGTCGGCTCCTGACGTACGACGGAATGACGGAGAATTCGGGACATTGCGCCAAATCTACGATGCGCACCGCCCGGGGGAGGGACGGCGCGCATCGCGACCGGCCGCGGCGACCAGGTCAAGCCGGCCTGTACCGGCTACCGAGTCGAAGGTATGAGCGCAGCGGCCCTCCGTTCCGTGTGGCAGGAGCCCGGCGGGCGGCGGCTCGCCGACCGCCGGGGCGGCCATGACGTGCACCTTCGTCCGGTGGCGGGACGTTGTGAATGCGTTCACGCGTCGTGATCTTCATCCGGTGCGAACGCGCCGCGACGATCCCGACCCGAGGGGGTCGTGAGACCTCACAGGTCGGGACCTCGGTCCTGGGGTAGATTCACCGCCTGTTCACCCGCGCGGTTCCGGGGCTTTCGGGCGCGCTGGTGCCGTATGAGGAATGATCGACGGGGATATGCGGAAAACGCAGAAAGTGCAGAAGATGCACAAAACGACGAGCCGTCGGATTCGTTCCGGAGTGCGGGCCGGGATGTCGCCGGTGGCGCCGTCGCGCGCGGGCTACCAGGTCAAGCTGCTCGTCGACCCGGACCGGGTGCTCGACACCGACGGCCGGCCCACGGCCGCCGCGGCCGCCGCACTGTCGCTCGGCGCACCCGGCCGCTTGGAGGTCGCCCAGTACGTGGACGACGCCGGGCGCAGCCTGAACGGGCAGGGCTGGATCGTCCGCATCCGGCGCCACGACGACGAGAACCGGATCCGCCTCGCCTACAAGGCCCGCTTCGACATCGACGGCGACGGTACGGACCCGGCCGCCGTGCGGCGCGTCATGGACCGGGCCTCCGGGCACAATTTCTGTGCGGCAGACGGCAATTACACCGTCCAGGTCAACCTGAGCCACACCCGCGCCACCCTCGACTTCACCAACAAGAAGTGCCGGCCGGTGCCGGGGCTGGCGCCGGGCGAGCTCCCCGGGCTCGACGCCTCCCGCGCCCTCGTCCTGGACCGCCTCCCCGGAAAGCTCGCCAAGTGGGGCGCGAAACCTTCCGGTTGGGCTGAGTCGGTCACCGCTTCATCCCGACTCCACGGTCCCGTCAACCAGGCCAACTATCCTGGCCGGATGCTCGATCACGCGATGGAGACGCAAGTCAGCCGGCTGCGGACCGCCTCCGGCGAGCTGACCTGGTTCGCCGAGATCACCGCCAAGGGACGCACCCTGCGCGACGCGGTCGAGCTGCGCTCCGACCTGATGGGCAAGCTCCGCGCCGAGGGCTGGCTGCTGGAGCGGGACGCCTTCAAGACCGACCTCATCCTCGGCCGGTGAACACCTCCGCGCCCGCGCCGATACGCGTGGCCCACCTGGCCGACCTGCACATAGGCTCGGCCCTCCGCGGTCTGGCGGACTACCCCGGGGCGCCCGCGATAGACCCGCGCGAAGCCCCGTACGAGGCCCTGACCGCGGCCGTGCACCGCATCGTCGAGGGCGGCTACGACGCGGTGCTCGTCGCCGGGGATGTCTTCGACCGCCGCCACGCCGACGCCCGGGCGCTGGTCGCCTGCCAGGACGCGCTCGGCACCTTCCACGAGGCGGGCCTGCGCACGGTGGTCGTCTCGGGCAACCACGACGCCGAATCCCCGCTGCCGCACAAACTCAACCTCCCGCCCTCGGTGCGCTGGCTCGGCGCCGACGCCCCCGAGTCGGTGACCTGGCACGACCTGGGGATCACCGTCCACGGCCAGTCGGTGGCGGTGCCCGACGAGCGCCGCGACCTCGCCGCCGGCTTCCCCCGCGCGATACCCGGCGCCGTCAACATCGGGCTGCTGCACACCAGCCTGCACGGTGCCTGGAGCCGCCGGGTCTGCGCACCGGCCGACCCGCGGACCCTGGCCCGCGCCGGGTACGACTACTGGGCGCTGGGCCACGTCCACCACCGGCTGGTCCCCGGCGCCGGCGCCTTCGCCGTCTACCCGGGCAACACGCACGCCCGCGGCCCCGGAGAACCGGGCGGCCGCGGTTTCACCGAGCTGCTGATCGAAGGCCCCGCCGCGGACCCGATCCTGGACACGGACCCGATCCCCTGCACGGACCCGATCCCCGGCACGGACGCGAGCCCGATCCCGGGCCGCCGCCCCCCGATCGGGATCCTCCCGGTGGACACCGCCCCGGTGCGCTACGAGACGCTCCACCTCCCGTACCCCCAGACCGCCGAGGCCGACCTGCGCGACCGCTTCGCGGCCGTCCCCGAGCCGTCCGGGCGCGGCGCGGTCGTCTGGACCCTCAGCGCCGCCACCCCGCCCGGCCTCCTCCACGAGGCCCGCGCCCTGGCCGGCCCGGCCGCCATGGTCTGCCCGGCCGAGGGCCCGGCCACGGCCGCGGAGGGCGCGCCCCGCGCTCGCTGACCCGGCCCGCTCCGGCCGGCCCCCGGCCGTCCACGGCCTGCCCCGGCCGATCCGCAGGACACGCCCTAGCCCCGCACCCGGACCGTCACCGCGTGCCATCCGGTGGCTCCGTCGGGGACGGTTCCCGTGCGTTCTCCCGTCTGTACGGCGCCCGTGCGGTCCGTGGCACGGACCTCCAGCGTGTGCCCGCCCGGGGCCGCCTCCCAGAGCCACACCCACTGGCGCCAGGTGTCGTCCCCGTCCGCCGCACCCAGCAGGGCCTCCCGCCACGGCCCCGCGTCCACCCGTACCTCGACCCGCGCGACGCCCCGGTGCGGCGCCCACGCCACCCCGGCCACGGCCACCCGGCCCGCCGCGACCTCGGCGAAGGGGCGCGGGGTGTCGATGCGCGACTGGGTCTTGACCGGAGCCTGCTGCGCCCAGGAGCGGCGCACCCAGTAGGCGTCGTACGCGGCGAAGGTGGTCAGCCGCAGCTCGCGCAGCCACTTGCACGCGGAGACGTACCCGTACAGGCCCGGCACGATCATCCGGACGGGGAAGCCGTGCCGGAAGGGGAGGGGCTCGCCGTTCATCCCCACGGCCAGCAGCGCCTCCCGCCCGTCCATCACGGCCTCGACGGGGGTGCCGAGGGTCATCCCGTCCACCGAGCGCGCCACGAGCTGGTCGGCCCGGCCGCCCTGCGACGGGGGTCGCACCCCCGCCTCGCGGAGCAGATCGGCGAGGCGCACGCCCAGCCAGCGGGCGTTGCCCGCGTACGGGCCGCCGACCTCGTTCGACACGCAGGTGAGGGTGGCGTCGTGCTCGACCAGGGGGCGGGCCAGCAGCTCCCGCAGGCTGAGGGTGAGGGGTCTGGAGACCCCGTCCCCGTGCACGCGCAGCCGCCAGGTGTCCGCGTCCACGCGCGGGACGACCAGCGCGGTGTCCACCCGGTAGAACGCCTGGTTGGGGGTGATGAAGCGGGTGCTCCCCGGGATCCGCAGGTCCGATCCGGCCGGTACGGGCGGGGCCGGCACGGCGGGCGGCGGCAGGACGAGCCCGGCCCGCGAGGCCGTGGCTCCCGCGTCGCCGAAGGCGCCGAGCCGCCGCCCGGCGTACCCGGCCACGGCCGAGAGGGTCAGGGTGGCGAGCGCGAGGCGGCCGAAGCCACGCCGGTCCATGCCGCCGGGCGGCCCGGCTCCGGAGGGCCGCGGTGGGGGCCGGGGGATGGCCCTGACGAGCAGGTACAGCACTCCGGCGGCCGTGAACCCGCCCGCCAGCGAGGGCAGCGCGTCCTGCCAGGCGGCCTCCGGCCGGCCGAGCGCGGCCGCCGCGCCGAGCACGCCGAAGGCGGCCGCGAGAGCCGTGCCCGCGGCCGGACGGCGTACGGCCAGCAGCCCGGCCCCGATCGCCACGGCGGCCAGCACGGCGCCGATGCCCAGGGTCAGGACCAGCTTGTCGTCCGTACCGAACCGGCGGATCGCCCACTCCTTGACGGCGGCCGGGGTGTGGTCGACCACGGCACCGCCGACGGCGGTGACCGGGGCCGCCTCGGGCCGCACGGCCGCGGCGGCCAGCTGGGCCAGAGCGAGCCCGGCGAAGGCGGCGAGCAGCCCGCTGACGGCGCCGAGCGCGGACCTGCCCGGCCTTCCGGGGCCGTCCCGCCCCGCTCTCGTACGGATCATGCGGAGTCACGTCCGCCCGCTCGGTGGGATGGGGCCCCAGGATGGGCCCGCACCTACCAGGGTGCCTCCGCACCAGGGGAACGCACCTCGGGCGAGGCGGCGATCTGCCGCCGCTTGCGCAGTTCCACGATCCCGTCGGTGAGCCGTTCCAGCACGTCGGAGCGGCGGCGCAGCTGCTGCTCCCCGTCGGCGGGCGGCCGTAACCGGCCGGTGGCGGGCACGGCGGGCACGGCGGGCACGGCGGGCAGGGCTTGCAGGGCAGTGGGCGCGGGCACGGGCGCGGTGTCCGCGCCGGTGAGGAGGGTCAGCAGCTCCGGCGTCGCCGAGGTGCGGTGCGGGTCGGTCTCGGGCATGGCGGGCGTCCTTCCGGCGATGGCGGCGTCGGAAAGGGCGGTCGCCGGATGGTGGTTCCGGTGACCGCCCTGATCTGTTCCGTCGGTTCTCCCCAGTGAACCCAGGACCGGGCCTCGGCGGCGGCCGGTCGGCCCGGTTGTCCCCCGCGCGGGTGGGGAGCTTCCCACCGAAGGGTGAGCCGTGCTCCGTCGGGAGGTCCCCACCGCCTGTGTGATGTAGGTCAGTTGACCTCGGGAAGGGTGGCCGCGATGCCGGTCGCCAAGACGTACGGGTCACCGCTGGGACGCGCCGGGTGGCGGGTGGTGAGCCGCGCCCATGCGTCCTCGAAGGCGTGCCAGTCGATCGCCCTCGGTGCGGCCCGCCGCACCAGAGCCTCCTCCAGCGAGGCGAAGTAGGCGGACCAGCGCCGGGCGTACAACTCGCTGATCAGGCCGCTCCATTCGCGGTTCGCGTAGTCGTGCAGGAAGCCGCCCTCGCTGGTGCTCTGCCGCCCCCACACGCTGAGGATCGTGCGGGCGTCGTACTCGTACCGGTCCTGTTCGGCCTCGTCCGCGCCGTGCGAGCGGGCCGCCGACAGCCAGGAGCCGAGCAGGAAGTTCGGATCGGAGCCGACGAGCGCGTCCAACTGCTTCTCCCGTCGCTCCCAGTCGGCGGTCAGTTCCCGGAACAGGGCCAGGTCCTTGGCGTCGTAGGCCGCCTTGATCCTGGGCAGCAGGACCCGGGAGTGGTTGGCGAGGGCCTGCCGGGTGGTGTCCACCAGGTCGAAGCGGTAGGCGCTGGAGCCGCGCAGCCGGGGGTCCACCTTGAGCAGGTGGTCCAGGGCCCGGCGCACCGAACCCGCCGGATACCGCATCGCCTTGGGGCTCCAGTAGGCCGAGCCCGCCGCCGTCAGGCTCGGCCGGGCGGTGAACAGGCTGTCCTGGGACTCCGACCACAGCCCCGAGGAGGTGCTGTACGGGCCCGTGCGCAGCTCCTCCCAGGCCGCGGCGGCCGCGGCGTCCGGCGCCCCGTACCGGCGGCCCGCGAAGTCCGCGAACCACTTCCGCTGGTCGATGGGGCCGGGCTCCCACGCCAGGTCGGTGAAGAGGTCGAAGGCCGCCGGGTTCGTCCCGGTGGCCTCGGGCAGGTAGGCGATGCCGGCGAGCGCGCTGTCGGGCTTCGCCCGCCAGGACTCGAACCGGTCGATCCACACCGAGGTGTTGGCGCCGACCGTCGTGTGCCCGCCGAAGTTGTAGATCGAGCCGATGGCGTACGAGGTCCCGCCCCAACGGGTCTCGCGGTCCAGCCGGTTGTACCGGTCGGAGAGCCCGTCCAGGATCAGCAGCTTCGAGGTGTCCACCCCGTCCAGCAGCTCCTTGGTCGGATCGTCCTGCCAGCCCAGCACCGCCCACAGCGCGCCCGGATGCGCCGCCCACAGGGCCTGCTGCACCGCCCCGGCGGCCGCCTTCACGTCCACCGAACCGGTCAGTCCGCCCTCGTGCAGCGGGCTCATCCGGTACATCGTGCTGTCCCCGAAGACCGCGCGCTGCTCGGCGTAGTACGCGGCGGCCAGTTTGGCGAAGGGCGGCGAGACCGGGTCCAGCCAGTCGGGCCGGTCGAAGCCCGCCCAGTCGCCCTGCGGAACCGTGATCGCGCCCGGGTTGTGCCCGGCGAAGGCCGGCGGCACCGTCCCGAAGTAGCCCGGCAGGACCGGGGTCATGCCGAGGCCGCGCAGCTGGGCGGCGATCCTTCCGCCCAACTCGGCCCGTCCGCGCATCAGGTCCTCGGACACCGGGCCGCCGAAGCCGCTCAGGTTCTGCAGCAGCCACCAGCTCTGGTGACCGGGACCCGGGATCCACTGCCGGAGCTCCTCGGCGGTGTAGCCGAACCGCTGGAGCGCCCGGTAGTACGGGTACTCGGCGCCGACCTGGACGAACACCTCGTTGATGCCGTGCAGCGCGAGCAGGTCGATCTGCCGCTGGTGCTCCTCGAAGGTGCGGTACGGGCCGCTGTACCCGTCGTCGGTGTCGTTCAGCGCGTACCGGTGCTCCACCCGCGCGCTGCGGGTGACGGGGGCGGGCACCGCCGGCAGTTCGGCGGGCAGCAGTCCGATGCTGTCGCCGGGCCAGCCGATGTCGGCTCCGGCGACGTGCTGGAGGTACCAGCCGACCCCGGTGAGCAGGGTGGCGCCGGTGGAGCCCCGGACGGTGATCGCGCCGGCCGTGCCGGACACCGTGAAGGTGTCGGGCCCGGCTCCGGCGTCGGCCACCAGCGTGAACTGCCCGGCGTGGCGCGGCAGCAGCCGCTGCAGGGAGGCTCGCGCGGGGGTGGCGTCGAAGACCCGCGGCCGGGGCGCGGGCGGCGTCGCGGTGCGTACCACGGCCGACCGGGCCGGGGTCCGGGCGGGGGCCTGGGCTGTGGGAGCCGTCGCCCCCGCGGCGGGATCCGTCGCTCCGGGGGCGGCTCCGGCGGCCGCCAGGGTGAGGAGGACCGCGGGCAGCGCGGCCAGGGTGATCCGGCGGCGCACCCGCCGGGCGGCCCGGCCGCGTGGGGGGAGGGGGACCGGCATGCGCGTCGTCCTCGTCTCGGCCGGCTCCGGCGCTGCGGCCGGCCCGGTCGGCTCGGTGGGTGGGTGCTTCCTCGTCTGATGCCTCGTCGGCGTCCCCATGGGGCGGGCCGTCAGACCGGCAGGGCCCACGCCTGGTCGACCTGGTGGTCGCCGCAGGGCGTCAGCCGCAGCCGCTCGGCGGGGGTGCCCGGCTCGGCCGGGGCCGCCGCGGGCGCCGGCGCCGTCAGGCAGAGCCCGCTCGTGTCCTCGACCAGGGCCCCGTCGCGGCGGGCGGTCCAGCTCTGCCCCGGCTCGCGGCGCCGCTGATCGCGCGAGCAGTCGGCCAGCTCCACGCTGCCCTCCTCGCCCGCCGACAGGCAGGCGCCGGCCAGGCGCAGGGTGCCGTACCGGCCCACGGTCCAGCGCTGGTCGGGTCCGCCCGTACAGGCGGCCATCACGACGGCGCCGACGCCGGTGGTGTTCGCCCCGTCGGCGCAGGCGGCGTTGGTGCCGGAGCCCCGGCCGGCGATCTGCCCGGTGGGCACGGCCTCGGCGCAGCCGGGGCGCGGGGTGAGCCGCCAGACCCCCGTGTCGTGCGCGGCCAGCGTTCCGGTCAACGTGTCGGACAGCTCGCGGGTTCCACCGGTCCACAGGTCCTTCGCGTCGACGGTGCAAGAGTCCAGCCCGAGCTCGTCGAGCGGTACGCGGATGTCGCGGGCGGCGCCGGACCGGTTGAGCACGGCGACCGCGCGGTCCCCGTTCGCCAACGGCCGCACCAGGATGTCGAAGGTGGCGTTCGAGGAGACCACCGCGCCCTGGACGCCCATCGGATCCTGGTCCAGCGCGATCAGATCGGTGTTGCCGAGGGCGGCGAGCCCGTCCGGGGTGAGCTCGGAGACCTGCGAGGACAGGATGAAGGGCGCGGCCATCATGGCCCACAGGCCGACCTGGCTGCGGCTCTCCGCGGCGGTGAGGCCGGGGGCGCCCGCGATCAGGAAGTCGGGGTCGTTCCAGTTGCCGGGGCCGGCGTACCGGCCCAGCCAGCGGTTGTACCCGTAGTTGCCCATGACCGAGCTCCAGCGCGAGGTGTCCGGGGCGGCCGGCTTGTAGACCTTGATGTCGCGGCCCTCGCGCCACAGCTGGCCGGTCTCGCCGACCCAGTCGATCACCTTGTGCCAGTCGGAACCGCCCCACTCGCCCTGCTGGAAGTAGGCGGGCGCCGAGGCGGACAGCACCATGTCCCGGCCGCTGTCGCGCAGTGCCTTGGCGACCGAGTTGTAGGCGTCCCGGTAGGCCTGTTCCTTGGTCTTGCCCTCCGGCACCCAGAGGTTGCAGCCGTCCATCTTGACGTAGTCCACCTTCCAGGAGGCGAACTGCCGGGCGTCACGGGCGTAGTGGTCGGGACCGCCGCCCTCGGGCGAGCCGCTGCCGGGGTAGCGCTCGCAGGTGAGGGAGCCCGCGTCCTGGTAGATGCCGAACTTCAGCTTCCTGGCGTGCAGGTAGGCGCCGAGCCAGGCCATGCCGTGCGGGAACTTCTGCGTGTCGACGACCAGATTGCCGTCCGCGTCGCGGCTCTTGGTCATCCAGCAGTCGTCGATGGTGACGGTGTCATAGCCCTTGGCGGCCAGACCGGTGGCCACGAGCGCGTCCGCGTTCGCCACGACCTTGGCCTCGTCGATATCGCACATGTAGTGCGCCCAGTTGTTCCAGCCCATGGGCGGGGTGAGTGCGAGCGGGGTGTCCGAGGTCGCGGTGGGTTCGGCCGCCGCCGGGGCGGGGCAGAGCGCGAGGGCGAGCAGAGCGGCCGCGGTCAGGCAGGGGAGCGACGCACGCAGGCGAGGCGGCACGGAGTCTCCTTGACGTGGGGGCTGTCGAGGGCTCAGTGCAGCGGTGTGACTACCCGCTGTCAACATAAGTCGGGGGTTATTGATCAATGACCAGCAATATGGGTGTAGTCGCGCACGCGTGAAGGGGATGATCCACCGTACGGTACGACGTTCCGTACACCGTTCCTTACGACGTTCCTTACGACGTTCCATACGATGGCTGATACGGTGTATCTCATGCCGAGAAGATCAGCGGCCCTGGACCGCGCCACACCCGAGACGATCGCCGCCGCCGCCCTGCGGATCCTCGACGAGGAGGGGCCCGCCGCGCTCAGCTTCCGCGCGCTCGCCGAGCGGCTCGACGTCTCGCACGCCACCGTCCAGCGCCGCTGCACCGACCTCGCCGGCCTGCTCGACCTGTGCACCGAACACCTCGCCGCCCAGTTGCCGGAGATCCCGGCCGCGGTGGGCTGGGCCGAGGCCACCGAGCAGCGGTTCACCGCCCTCTACCGGCTCCTCGCCGCCCACCCCGGGCTGATGATCCTGCGCGGCGGCCGCCCCTGGCTCGGCCGGCAGCTGCTCGCCCGGCTGGTGGAACCGGCGCTCGCCGACAGCGTGGCCGCCGGGATGACCCCCGCCGAGGCGATGACCGCGTACCGGCGGATGTACCTGCTGACCCTGGGCAGCGCGGCCTTCGTCGACCACCGGGACCCGGCCGCCGCCACCGCCGCCTCGCGCGCGGCGCTGGCCGCCCTGGATCCCGCCGAGTTCCCCGTGCTCTCGGGCGGGCTGGCCGACGTACTGCCCGCCCTGACCGACCACGAGGTGTACTACGGCGCCCTGCGCCAGCTGATCGAGGCGAACAGGCCCGCGGCCGGAGCCTGAGGGCGCGGTGGTGGTGGGCGGGTCCCGATCGTCCCGGGAGCACCGATCGTCCCGGGAGTGCTGATCGTCCCGGGAGTGCTGATCGTCCCGGAAGTACCGAGGGTTCCGAGAGTTTCGAACGACAGGAGTGCGGGTTCATGGAACAGCAGCTCGACGCGGTGCCGCTCGACTACGGCGCCGTGCGCGCCGCCGCCGGCCGGATCGCCGGGGCCGTGCGGCCCGTCGCGGTGATACCGGCGGGCGAGGGGATCTCGTACGCCCTGGAGTACCTCCAGCACACCGGCTCCTTCAAGGCGCGCGGCGCCCGCAACTTCCTCGCCGCCCACCGCGCCGCCGACTCCCTCCCCGACGCCGGGGTCACCATCGCCTCCGGCGGCAACGCCGGCCTCGCCTGCGCCTGGGCGGCCCGCGCCGAGGGCGTACGCGCCACCGTGTTCCTGCCGGCCACGGCCCCGCGCGTGAAGGTGGAGCGGCTGCGCGGCTACGGGGCCGACGTACGGCTCGTCGGCGACCGGTACGCCGAAGCGCTCGCCGCCTGCCGGGAGTTCGCCGCCGGCAGCGGGGCGCTGAGCAGCCACGCCTACGACCACCCGCTCATCGCCGCCGGCGCCGGGACCCTGCTCGACGAGATCCGCACCGCCCTGCCCGGCCTGGACACGGTCGTCGTCGCGGTCGGTGGAGGAGGGCTGTTCGCCGGCATCGCGACCGCCGCGCGCGAACACGGCGTACGGGTCGTCGCGGCCGAGCCGGAGAACTGCCGGGCCCTGAACGCAGCCTTCGAAGCGGGCCGCCCGGTGGACGTTCCGGTGGACTCCGTGGCCTCCGACTCGCTCGGAGCCACCAGGGTCTCCGCCGACGCGCTGGCCGCCGTGCGGGAGTCGAACGCCGTATCGGTCCTGGTACCGGACACGGCGATCACCGCTGCCCGGCGCGCGCTCTGGGACGAGCACCGCATCGTGGTCGAAGCGGGCGCGGCCACCGCCCTGGCGGCCGTACGCACCGCGCCCGGGCCGCTCGGCGAGCGGGTCGCCGTGCTGCTCTGCGGGGCCAACACCGACCCGGCGGACCTGGGCGCCACACCGTCCTGAGCGGCTGCCGCCCGCTCCCCGGTCCCCCTGCCCTCAGGCGGAGCCGTCCTCGCGGACGACGACGACCGTGCTGGCCGCGTACTGCACCACCTGCTGGCTCACCGAGCCCAGCAGTGCGCCCTTGATGCCGCCGTAGCCGCGGGTGCCGACGACCGTCAGCGCCGCTTCCTTCGATGCCTCCACCAGCACCTGCGCGGGCGAGCCGTGCTCCACCCGGCGGAAGACCGGAATGCCCGGCGAGGTGCCGACCGCCTCCGCCACGGTGTCCGCGAGCTTCTGCCGGGCGGCTTCCTCGGCGTGCACCAGCTCGGTCTGCTCGACCGGGCTGACGCCGAAGGGGTTGGTGTTCCACTCCCAGCTCATCACGGCGTGCACGCGGCCGCCGATGACCTTCGCCTGGGCCGCGGCCCAGCGCAGGGCCTGCTTCGAGTGGTTCGAACCGTCCACGCCGACGACGATCAGAGGCTCGGTGTTCTGGCTCACGATGGTTCCTCACGGTTCGTCCGAATGATCGTTCTCATCCCTGTATACACGCCGCACCCGGTCCGACCTCGAACGACGATCGTTGCGCGGACCGACGACTTTGGAGAACAGCAGGGGGGCGACCCCGTTTGCGAGAGTCGCAGGACGGGCGGGAGCCGTCCGACGGATGGGCGCCGGGTCATGGCCCGGGGCGGAAGAACGAGGAGTTCGACGTGGCGCGACGCAATGGTTGTCTGATCGGCTGTGCGGTGGCCGGGGTGCTGGGGATCGGACTGCTCGTGGCGCTGCTGTTCGGGGTGGGCAAGGTCATCGACGTGGCCGACAAGACCCTCGTCGATCAAAAGGTGTACGAGGCCGTCAAGGTCGGCGACTCCGAGACCGAGGTCCGCGCGAAGCTGCCGTCCGGCGAAAGCTTCGTCACCTCGTCCCTCAAGGACGGCGGCCCGGCCGTGCCCGAGGGCAGCCAGTGCTCCTGGTACCTGTCGGACTCCGGGAAGGGCGACACAGTGCTGCGCTTCTGCTTCAAGGACGGCAAGCTCGCCGAGAAGACCGACTACCGCGTGAAGTAGGGCCGTCGGCCCCTGCCCGCCGCGTCCGCCCCACGTGGCGCCCGCACGGCCGGGCGCCCCGCGGCGACCGGACCCACGCGGTCCTGACCGAACTCGCGGCGGGAGCGCAGCTCCTGGTCATGGACGCGCGCACACTCGACGGCCTCGCCGGCCGGCCGGGCACGGCCGCCGGCCGCGCCACCGAATCCAACGCGGTACTGCCGCACGCACTGTGCCCGGTGGCGGTGGTCCGCGTACGGGCCCAGGCCTGAGTGCTGTCCCGCAACGGACTTGGAGGGGCCGGAGAGCGGGGCGCTCCGCGATGCGGGCCCGGCGGTGCCGTATGTTTCGGCTGCCCGCCTCCGCGGCGGGCAGCCGCATGTCAATGCACCCGTGGGGGGTCCCCGTCATGTCCGCCGGTACCGCAGGACTGTCACCGCTCGGCGCGCCGCCGGCGCGCACGCTGCTCCGCTCGCCCACGGCACTGGCGACCGCGCTGACCGTGCTGTTCGGTCTGTGCGTTCTGACCCGGCTGCTCGCCGTGGCCGCCGGGGTCAACCGGTACGCGGCGATCGACGACTTCGCGGAGCCCGTGGGCCCGGGCTCCTCGGGAACACTGCTCTCCATGGCGATGAGCCTGGTCATGACGGCGATGCTCCCCACGGCGGTGGTCTTCATCGTCTGGTTCCACCGGGTCCGGGTGAATGCCGGGGTGTACGCGCGGGGGGCCTTCCGGACCGGTGCCGGATGGGCGATCGGGATCTGGTTCGTCCCGGTCGTAGGCTGGACCGTCCTGCCCTGCCTGATCGCCGCGAAGGTATGGGCGACCAGTGCGGCGAGGCTGCCCGGCCGGGCGGCGCTGACCTCGCCCGCCCCCGTCTTCGCCTGGGCCGGAACCTTCGGAGCGGCGATGCTGGCGTCCGGTGGCGCGAGCTGGTTCGCGGGCAGGGCCACGAGCGATGACTCCCTGCGCGACGCCGTCCTGCTCGGCGTGGCCGCGGACCTGCTCTACGCCGTGGCGGCGGTGGCCGCCGGCCTCTTCGTACGCCGCCTGTCGGCCATGCAGTCGGCGGGCTGAGCGACGCCCCGGCCGCGGGTGCGGGCCGGGATCATTCCGCGAGGAAGGCCGAGACGGCCGCCGTGAACTCGCAGGGCGCCGCCTGGTGGATCAAGTGGCCGTACGGGAGGGTGATCAGGCGGGCGTCCGGGATGCGGCGGGTCACTTCGTCGAAGGAGGCGGCCGGCAGGTGGCTGGCGGGGCCGCCGTACACGACCAGGGTGGGGGACGTGATGCGGGACAGGCCCGCCAGCCAGGCCGGGTCCGGACGGTCGAGCTGGGGGCGGACCGCGAGCACCATCGCCCAGTCGAAGGCGAGCTCGCCCCCGGGGCGTACGGGGGCCACGGCCTCGCGGGGGAGCGGCGCGGGGGCGTCCTCCAGGACGAGGCGCCCGATGCGGTGCGGCTGCGCGGAGGCGGCCAGGTACGCGACGACGCCGCCCATCGAGTGGCCCACCAGGTCCACCCGGTCCAGCCCGAGGGCGTCCAGGAAATCCAGTACGTCGTCCCGCATGAGCGGGAGCGAGTACGCGGACGGCCGCGCGCTGGCTCCGTGGCCGCGCAGGTCCAGCGCGAACACCCGCCGCTCCCGCGCGAGTTCGTCCCGTACGTGCGCCCAGTCGGCGGCGGTCTTCCCCAGCGCGGGGAGGAGGAGGACCGGCGGTGCGGACGGCGGGCCGGTGACCTCGTAGGCGAGGCGCACTCCGCCGTTCACCGTCACGGTGCGCTGCTCGGTCGTCCGGGTGGTGCTGGGCTTCCGCGTCATCCGCCAGAGGCTACCCGGCGGGCGGGCGGGCGGGCGGGATGGGGCGGGCGGACCGGCGGGCTGATCGGCGGGGCGGGAAGACGGGCTGATCGGCGGGAGCCGGGGCCCCGGGTGAGGGGCATGCGGGCGGGGCTCCGCCCTCGGCGATCACCCGGGCCCCGTGAACTGCGCCACAGGCGTCGGCGGAGAGGGCCCGTGGCCGGGGGGATCCCCGGATTTCCGGGAGGCGGGGCCCGACGCTCGCTTATGCACCTAGTTGCACAATAAGCGCTTGCTCAGCTAGAACAGATCCATCACCCCCGCGCGAGGAGGCACACCCCGATGAGTCCGCAGAGTTCCCAGAGCCGGTACCCGCACCTGCTGAGCCCCCTGGACCTCGGCTTCACCACCCTGCCGAACCGCGTGATCATGGGCTCCATGCACACGGGCCTCGAAGAGCACGAGCGGGGCTTCGAGCGGCTCGCCGCCTTCTACGCCGAGCGTGCCCGCGGCGGCGCCGGCCTGATCGTCACCGGCGGCATAGCCCCGAACGACGCCGGCCGCCCCTTCGAGGGGGGTGCCCGCCTCACCACCGAGGAGGAGGCCGCCGAGCACCGGGTGATCACCGACGCGGTGCACGCCGAGGGCGGGAAGATCGCGATGCAGATCCTCCACTTCGGCCGCTACGCCTACCACAAGGACCTGGTCGCCCCCAGCGCCCTCCAGGCCCCCATCAGCCCCTTCGTCCCGAACGCCCTCAGCGACGCCGAAGTCGAGCGCACCATCGAGGACTTCGTGCGCGCCGCCCGCCTCGCCAAGCTGGCCGGCTACGACGGCGTCGAGATCATGGGCTCCGAGGGCTACCTGGTCAACGAGTTCATCGCCGCCGCCACCAACAAGCGCACCGACCGCTGGGGCGGCGCCTACGAGAACCGCGTGCGCTTCCCGCTGGAGATCGTCCGGCGCACCCGCGCGGCCGTCGGCGAGGAGTTCATCCTCGTCTACCGCCTCTCGATGCTCGACCTCATCCCCGGCGGCTCCACCCTCGACGAGGTCGTCCGCCTCGCCAAGGAGGTCGAGGCGGCCGGCGCCACCATCATCAACACCGGCATCGGCTGGCACGAGGCCCGCATCCCCACCATCGCCACCTCCGTCCCGCGCGGCGCCTACACCTGGGTCACCAAGCGGCTGATGGGTGCGGTCTCCGTCCCCCTCGTCACCAGCAACCGCATCAACACCCCCGAGATCGCGGAGGAGTTGCTCGCCGACGGCCGCGCCGACCTGGTCTCGCTCGCCCGCCCCTTCCTCGCCGACGCCGATTTCGTCGCCAAGGCCGCCGCCGGGCGCTCCGAGACCATCAACACCTGCATCGGCTGCAACCAGGCCTGCCTGGACCACACCTTCAGCGGCAAGCTCACCACCTGCCTGGTCAACCCGCGCGCCTGCAACGAGACGGAACTCGTTCTGTCTCCCACGCAGTTGAAGAAGCGCGTCGCCGTCGTCGGAGCCGGCCCGGCCGGCCTCGCCTGCGCCGTCTCCGCCGCCGGACGCGGCCACGCCGTCACCCTGTACGAAGCCTCCGGCCACATCGGCGGCCAGCTCGACATCGCCCGCCGCATCCCCGGCAAGGAGGAGTTCGAGGAGACCATCCGCTACTACGGCACCCAACTCGCCGAGCACGCGGTCGAGGTCAAGCTGAACACCCGCGCCGACGTCGAGACCCTGCGCGGCTACGACGAGGTCGTCGTCGCCACCGGCGTCACCCCCCGCACCCCCGACATCGAGGGCGTCGACGGCCCGAACGTCGTCAGCTACCTCGACGTCCTGCGCGACGGCGCCCCCGTCGGGCAGCGCGTCGCCGTCCTCGGCGCCGGCGGAATCGGCTTCGACGTCGCCGAGTTCCTCACCGACAGCGGTGAAGGCGCCTCCCAGGACCCCGAGGTCTATTTCCGCCACTGGGGCGTGGACACCGCCTACACCGGCCCCGGCGGCCTCACCGCCCCCGAGCGTCCCGCCCCGCCGCGCCAGGTCCACCTGCTCCAGCGCAAGACCACCAAGGTCGGCGCCGGGCTCGGCACCACCACCGGCTGGATCCACCGCGCGGAGCTCAAGCACCGCGGTGTCGTCTCCGTCGCGGGGGCAGCGTACGACCGGATCGACGGCGAGGGCCTGCACATCACGGTGGAGGGCGAGCAGCGCCTCGTACCCGCCGACACGGTGGTCCTGTGCACCGGCCAGGAACCGCGCCGCGACCTGTACGAGGCCCTGCGCGCGGCCGGCATCGAGGCCCACCTGATCGGCGGCGCCGACGTGGCCGCCGAACTGGACGCCAAGCGGGCCATCCGCCAGGGCACGGAACTGGCCGCCGCCCTCTGAGGACCGGCTGACGCAAGGGGAGTTGTGGCGGCCCGGCCGGGCCGCCACAATCACCCGGTGACGACGCTGACACCGGCAGACGCGGACAAGATCCTCCACGACAACTTCGCCCCCTGGGTGCTAGCCCTCGGACTCACCGTCCAGGAGACCGGCCCACGGCACGCCGTACTGCGGCTGCCCTGGTCCGACACCCTCGCCCGCGACGGCGGGGGCCTCAGCGGCCAGGCCCTGATGGCCGCCGCGGACACGGCCACCGTCATCGCGATCTCCGCCGCGCGCGGGGCCTACGGTCCGATGACCACCGTCCAGCAGTCCACCAGCTTCCAGCGGCCGGTGGTCGGCACTGACGTGCTGATCGAGGTGACGATCACCAAACTCGGCAAGCGGATGGCCTTCGCCGACATCACCATGACGCCCGAGGGCGCCGGGGAACCGGCCGCGAAGGCATCGACGGTCTACGCCCTGCTGGGGTGACCGGCCCGCGGAGCGAAGCCGGGCAGGGCAGGGCCTCTCGTCCGAAGAGCCGGTTCAGCCCGCCTCCACGGTGACCGTGCGGCCCGGGGCGACGGTCGGGGTCGCGTAGGTGTAGGTCACTCCGTCCAGGACCTTGGTGCGCGCAGGCTGGGGCACCCCGTCGACCGTGAGGGTGGCGTAGGTGCCGGGGAAGCGGGCCTCCCAGGTGTAGGGGGAGGCGCCCGAGGTGTGCGTGAGGGTGGACTTCGTCGCCCCGTCGTGGCGCAGGGAGAACGTCGAGCCGCCGATCCGGAGGTCGTCGATGCGCAGCCACTGCATGCCCGAGGGCAGCCGGGACCCGGTGCTCAGGGTGAGTGCGGGTGCGTCGGGGGTGACGCCCAGCAGGCCTTCGACGGTCTGGCCGAGCAGGGTGAAGGAGACCTCGGGATAGTCCCCGTTCGTGCCCTGCTTGGTGTTCACGTGCTGGACGTCCTTGTGGTCGTAGACGTCGTTCATCCACTTCCAGCCCGTGTCATTGCGGTTGTTGCGGAAGAAGGTGTCCGGCAGGTAGGTGAGGGCCTCGATGTTGGAGGGCCGGCCCGGGCCCGAGGCCTGCTGGTCGATGTAGTCCAGGTAGGCCTCCCGGCGGGGACCGGGGTCGATGATCTGCTTCATCGGCATGAACCAGCTGTTCTCCTTGCCCCAGCCCGTCAGGGCGCGCCCGTCCGTGGTGTAACCGCGCACCATGCCCGCTCCCGAACCCGAGCCGCTCCAGATGGAGTTGAAGTACGCCTTCAGGTCCTGGGCCTTGGATTCGTACTGGTCGGCGAGCGTGCCCTCTCCCTTGGAACGGGCGAGGGAGGCCATGGCCCGGTACGCCTGGTACTGGGAGCCGATCGCGTCGCCCGCCTCGGCGAGCGGCTCGCCGCTCTGCTCGTTGTAGCTGGCGGTGCCCTGGAAGATGCCCTGGCCCGTGCCCTCGGCCACCTCGATCGCGCCGTTGTCCTTGAGTCCGTCGTGCAGGGTGACGAACTCCTCGGTGGCACGGCGGTAGAAGTTCCACAGCGTCGGATCGTCGAGGTAGGCGCGGTCCCCGCTCCAGCGGTACGCCTCCTCGGCCTTCTGCACCAGCTCGAAGGTGGCGGGCACCTCGCGGACGAAGTTCGTCGGGCTCTTGTAGTCGATCGAGAGGTACGTGGAGGTGTCGAAGTTGAAGGCCCACGCCGGGTAGTACTTGTGCGCGGGGGTGGCGGACGCGGCGAAGGAGCGGAGCATCGACTTGTTCTCCGCGTGCAGGGCGAGGACCCCCGCGCCGGACAGCTGGTGGGCCATGTCGCGCGAGTAGTAGCCGCTGCGGTTGGCGTATCCGGCCCAGTAGGAGGCGGCGTAGGTGCCGTTGCCGCTGCCGCCCGTGCGGTTCTCGTCCACGTTGAGCGGGCCCTTGGTGCCCGGCAGGTGGACCCAGCTGTTGGCCTTGCGCTTGGACCAGTCGAACATCTCGACGATCTTCGGGTCGGAGGAGCTGACCCGGGGGTCCGCGGGCGAGGCCGGTGAGAGCATCACGTCGTCGGCGTTGACCCAGGCGTCCCCGGACTCGAAGGCGATCTCCAAGGTGTCGCCGGGGGCGAGAGCGATCCGGCTGAGCGTGTAGCGCCGGTAGTTCGTGGCGCTCGGCAGGGTGAGCGTGGCGGCGACCGCGCCGTTCACCCGGGCGGTGTAGCGGCCGTTCGGCCCGCCCGTCGCGATCCAGGCGGATATGTCGTACGCCCCCCGGCCCGTGGCCGTCACCGTCTGGGACACCTTCTTCCCCGCCCCGCCGTCGAGGTACGCGAGCCGCGCCGCGCCGTGCGGGTAGTTCGTGGCGACGCCGGTACCGGAAGTGAACTGCCATCCGGTACGCCCCTGTTCGAAGCCCGGGTTGGTGACGGTCAGCAGAGCGGGGGCGGGGGCCGGCGCGGAGCCGGCGGTCGTGCCCGTCGGCTCCGCCGCCGCGGCCGCGCCGCCGAGGGTGAGCGGGGCGAGCGGGAGGAGCAGGGCGAGGGCGGACAGGAGTGGCACGCGGGAACGCGTCATCGGGTTCTCCCTGGTGTGGGTGGGCCGGTCCGGAATTGCGCCGGGCGGCGCGGGGCTGGACGGGCAGGGCGGCGCGGGCGGCACGCTAGCAACGGCTGATGAGAGTTTGCAATGGATTCGCCAGAATGAGCTGCGGGATCTAACTGAAAGATTTCATCGAACTCTTGCAAGTCAGAAGACGGCGTGGCTACAGTCCTGGCCAGTCGGCTTCCGCAACGGTGCGCGAACAGGGGTGGGTCAGGTATGGAACTGGAACGTCGAAGAGTGCTGCGGACGGTTGGGGCCATCGCCGCGGGGGCCGGATCCCTCGCCGGCCTGACCGCCTGTTCGGGCACGGGCGCGGGCACCGATAGCGCGGGCGGTCGCGGCGGGGCCGCGGGCGAGAAGGACAAGGGCCGGATCACGGTCTGGTCCTGGCAGGGGCCCGCCGCCGAAATGAAGGCCCTCGTACCGGAGTTCAACAAGACGTACCCCGGCATCGAGGTGAGGGTCGAGGACATCGGGAACCCGGCCATCTGGGACAAGATCACCACCGGGCTCGCGGCCGGGGGCCAGGGACTCGCCGACGTCCTGCACATCGGCGTCGACTACCTGCCCGGCTACGTGGAGAAGTTCCCCGGCGGCCTCGCCGACCTCGGCCCGCTCGGCGCGAACATCCACCGGGACGCGTTCGCCCAGGGGATGTGGCAGACCGTGTCCCCCGACGGCAAGCGCGTCAACGCCCTTCCCTGGGAGGCGAATTCGGCGGGCTTCTACTACCGCGCCGACCTCTTCGAGAAGGCAGGAGTCGACGCCGGCGCCCTGCAGACCTGGGAGGAGACCATCGAGGCCGGCAAGGAGATCAAAGCGAAGACCGGTGCCCACCTCCTGGGCATCGACAAGCCCGCCTCCCAGGCCGATGCCGCCAACTTCTTCCAGATGCTGCTCCAACTCCAGGGCGCCTTCTACTTCGACCTCGCCGGGAACATCACCCTCGACTCCCCGGAAGCCGTGAAGGCCATGACGCTCATCAAGACGATGAACGACGCCGGCCTGGTCAGCGACCTCGCCGGAGGCTGGAACGCCCTGATGAGCTCGCTGAAGCAGGGGACCGCCGCCGTCCTGCCGATGCCCACCTGGTTCGGCGGCATCATCGAGGAGCAGGTCCCCCAGGAAGCCGGCCGGTGGAAGGTCCGGCTGCCCCCGGCCGTGCGCCGGGGCGGCTCCACCGGGGCCACGGTCAACTCCACCCACCTCGCGGTGGCGGGCAGCAGCAAGCAGCAGGCCGCGGCCTGGTCCTTCATCGAGTTCGTCCTCACCCGTCCGGCCTCCCAGGTGAAGATCTACCGGGGCAAGGGCATCGCCCCCGCCCTGCTGAAGGCCTACGAGGACGCGGTCTTCCACGAGCCGTCCGCCTTCTTCAGCGGCCAGAAGAAGGGCGAGGTGTTCCTCCAGGCGCTCAAGGCCCCCTCGTCCGCCTTCAATTACACCGCCGACTACGCCCGCGCCCTCAAGCTGGTCACCGACGCCCAGTCCAAGGTGCTGCTGAGCGGAGCCGACCCGGCGAAGGTGCTCAAGGAGGCCGCCGACCAGCTCGGCCGGCAGACCGGACGCAAGGTCTCCCGGTGACGGCAGCGCTCACCGGCCGCGCGTCCCGGGCCGTCCCCGCACGCGGGACGGCCCGGCGGCCCCGGGCACGCCGGCGCGTGGCCCCGTACCTCTTCGTCCTGCCCGCACTGCTCCTCTTCGCCGCCTTCAAGCTCTACCCCATCGGCCGGTCCTTCGTGATCAGCCTCCACAGGACCGCCGGCGGGACCGAGCAGTTCGTCGGCGCCGACAACTACACGCGGCTGCTCGACGATCCGCTGTTCTGGACCGCCCTGAAGAACACCGCGGTGATCCTCGCCGTCCAGGTGCCGGTCATGCTGGCCCTCGCCACCGGACTCGCCGTGGCCCTCAACTCCACCGCGCTGCGCGCCCGCGCCGTCTTCCGGCTCGGTTTCTTCCTCCCGATGGTCACCGGCCTGGTCGCCTACGGGATCGTCTTCTCCGTCCTGCTGAACAAGGACTACGGCCTGGTCAACTGGCTGACCGGGCTCGTCGGCCTGGACCCGGTGCCCTGGCTGACCGACCCCCTGTGGGCGAAAATCTCCTTGGGTCTGGCACTGACCTGGCACTACACCGGCTACAACGCGGTGATCCTGCTCGCCCGCCTGCAGTCCGTGCCCGCCGAGCTCTACGACGCCGCGGCCGTGGACGGGGCCGGCGCCTGGAACTCCTTCCGTCACGTCACCCTGCCGGGCCTGCGGCCCGCGCTGCTGCTCACCACGGTGCTGTCCACCATCGGCACCCTGCAGATCTTCGACGAGCCCTACGTGCTCACCGGAGGCGGCCCGGACAACGCCACCCTGACCATCGGCGTGTACCTCTACCAGAACGCCTTCAAGTACTTCGACTTCGGATACGCCTCCGCCATCGCCTACGCCCTCGCCGTCCTCATCGGCATCCTCGGCGTGATCCAGTTCCGCTTCCTGGGGGAGAAGTCATGACAGCCGCCCGCCACCGCGGCAGGAGCATCCTGCTCACCTCCGGACTCGCCATCGCACTGGCCGCCGTCCTCATCCCCTTCTACTGGCTCGTGGTCGCCGCCACCCACAGCTCCGGGGAGATCTTCGACAGCCCGCCACCGCTGCTGCCCGGCGACCACCTGGTGGAGAACCTCCACACCCTCCAGGACACCGCCCAGTTCGGCCGGGTGGTCCTCAACTCCCTTCTCATCGCGGTGATCTACACCCTGTGCGCGGGCGCCGTGTGCACGCTGGCGGGCTACGGCTTCGCCAAGTACCGCTTCCGTGGCCGCGAGGCGCTGTTCGGACTGCTCATGCTCGGGCTCGTGGTCCCGGCCCAGGTCACCCTCGTTCCCCTGTTCCAGCTGATGGCCGAACTGCGCTGGCTCGGCACGTACCAGGCCGTGATCATGCCGAACCTGGCCCTGCCCTTCGGCATCTTCCTGATGCGCCAGTCGATGGCCGCGCTCCCCGACGAACTCCTCGACTCGGGGCGCATGGACGGCTGCGGCGAACTGCGGCTGTTCTGGCGGGTGGTGCTCCCGCCCATGAGGCCAGCGCTGGCCGCCCTGGCGATCTTCCTCTTCCTGTTCCAGTGGAACGACTTCATCTGGCCGCTGATCGTCCTGCGCGACAGCGCCACCTTCACCGTCCCGGTGGCCCTCGCCTCCCTCCAGGGCCTCGACGAGACCGACTACGGAGCGATCCTCGCCGGAACCGCGGCCGCCGCGATCCCGATGGCCCTCGTATTCCTCGCGCTCCAGCGCCAGTTCGTGTCCGGCCTGCTCGCCGGCGCCGTGAAGGAGTGACCGTGACCGCGCACACCCCCGCCGCCCCCGCGGAGGCCGCCGAGCCCGCGACCGCCGCCGAGCCGGTGACCGCCGTCGAGTCTGCGACCTCCGCCGGGCCTGCGACCTCCGCCGAGCCAGTGGCCCACGCCGAGCCCGTCACCACCGCGGGGCTGGCTCCCGCCGTCGAGGAGGCGCTGCTCGACGGGGTCTCGCTCGCCGTCCTCGCCCATGCGCCCGGCGTCCACCCGGGCTGGACCCTGGCCGAACTCCCCGGCGGGCTGAGGATGCTGGAGGTGCGGGCCGACGGCGCCCCCGTCGAGATCCGCTTCTCCGTGCCCCTCGGCGACGCCGCCGGGTACTGGCACCCGCAGGGCGGCTGGCGGCGCACCCTCCTCGCCGACTGGGAGGGCCGCTCCCGGGTCTCGCTGGTCGACGGACACGCCGCCGGATGCCTCTACGACCACGGCGGCGCCACCCTGCTCACCTTCGCCGCCGCCGACCCGGTACCCGAGGCGGTGCTCCGCTTCGGGGTCTCCGAGGAGAACGACACCCACGTCGTCCACCTCCGCCTGCCCGCCGCACGGCAGGCCCACCGGATCCTGCTCGTCCCCCGCTCGCCCTCGGTGGCACGGGCCATGCGGGCCCTGCGGACCTGGTTCGACGCCGAGCTCGCCCCCGCGCCGGTGCCCGACGCGGCCCGTACCCCCGTCTACTCCACCTGGTACGCCTTCAACCAGGACGTCAGTGCCGCCGCCGTCGAAACCCAGGCCGAACTGGCGGCCGGACTCGGCTGCGGAGCGCTGATCCTCGACGACGGCTGGCAGGAGCAGGGCCACGGACGCGGCTACGCCGGCTGCGGGGACTGGGAGCCGGACCGGGCCAAGTTCCCCGATTTCGCCGGACACGTGGCCCGGGTCCGGGCCCACGGGCTGAGCTACCTCGCCTGGGTCGCGCCCCTGCTGCTCGGCGCCGACGCCGCCTGCCACGACCGCTGGGCCGCCTGCGCGCCCGCCCCCGCCACCGTGCCCGGCGCGCACGTGCTCGACCCCCGCCGCCCCGAGGTCCGCGCGCACGTCGTCGGGCTCTGCGTCCGGCTGGTCCGGGCGTACGGGCTCGACGGACTCAAGCTCGACTTCCTCGACCAGGCCATGGCGTACGCGGGCGACGGCGCGGGAGACGTCGGCGTGGCGATGGTGGCCCTGCTGACGGAACTGCGCGCGGCCCTGGAAGCCGTACGCCCGGGCGTGCTGCTGGAGCTGCGCCAGCCCTACACCGGTCCCGGCATGGCCCCCTTCGGCAACATGCTGCGCTCCTTCGACTGCCCGGCGGACGCCACCGCGAACCGGGTCCGCACCCTCGACACCGCACTGCTCGCCGTCGGCGGGGCCGTCCACTCCGACATGCTCCTGTGGTCGCCCGAGGCGCCCGTGGAGGTGGTGGCCCGGCAGCTCATCGGGGCCCTGCACGCGGTGCCGCAGATCTCCGTACGGCTGGACGGGCTGCCGGCGGCGCACCGGGAGGCGGTCGGGTTCTGGCTGGGGCGCTGGCGCCTCCACCGGGAGCTGCTGCTCGACGGAGAAGTGGAGCCGGGCCGGCCCGACGAGCTCTACCCGCTGGTGCGGGCGAGCGCCGGGGACCACTGCCTGCTGAGCGTGCACGGCGATCGCGTCGTCCCGCTGGACTTCTCCGCGTACAGCCGTTTCGACCTGGTCAACGGCTCGGACCGGGACCGGCTGATGGTCGAGGTGCTGGGCGGCGGCGGCCGGATCCGGGGAGTGGTCCACGGCCCTGACGGCCGTATCATGGACGGTCCGCCGTCGTACCTGCCGGAGGGAGCACGCTCGCTGGCGGTGCCGCGCGGCGGTCTGGTATCGCTCACGATCACGGAAGGACCGCGATGAAGGTCGGGATCACCGAGGTCGCCGCTCGCGCCCAGGTCAGCGAGGCGACCGTCAGCCGGGTGATCAACCGACGCCAGGGCGTGTCGAAGAAGACCCGGGACGCGGTCGAACAAGCCATGGCGGACGTCGGGTACGAACGGCAGACCCAAGGCCAACTGGTCGCGGTCATCACCGAGTTCGTATCGAACCCGTTCTTCGCCGACGTCGCCGAGCGCATCGAGTCGGCGCTCGCCCCGCACGGACTCAAGACCATTCTGTGCCCGGCCTTCCCGGGCGGGGTCCAGGAGCGGGACTTCATCTCCGCGCTCGTCGACAAGGGCGTCGCGGCCGTCGTCTTCCTCTCCGCCTCCAACACCGTCGAGGGCGCCGACACCGAGACGTACGAACTGCTGCGCCAGCGCCGGGTCCCGTACGTCGGCATCAACGGGGAGTTCGCGGACGGGGTGGCGACCCCGGTCTTCTCCACCGACGACGCGCTCGCCGCGGAGCTGGCGGTCGACCACCTCCACCGGCTGGGTCACCGCAGGATCGGGATGGCCTCGGGCCCGGCCGGCAACCAGCCCGCCGACCGCCGGGTGCGGGGCTTCGTCGAGGCCATGGCCAAGCGGGGCATCGAGGAGCCGGAGCGCTGGGTGATCCGGCAGTCCTACACGGTGGAGGGCGGCCAGGCCGCCGTCGGCCCGCTCCTCGCCCTGGGCGCCACCGCGATCGTGGCCGCCAGCGACTACATGGCCCTCGGGGCGATCCGGGGCATCCGGCGGCAGGGGCGCACCGTGCCCGGGGACGTATCGGTCGTGGGCTACGACGGCTCGTCCATCACCGAGTTCACCGACCCGCCCCTGACCACGGTGCGCCAGCCCGCGGACCGGCTGGCCCTGGAGGTCGGGCGCAGCGTACTGGCCCTGGTCAGCAACCGGGACGTGCCCACGGGGGAGCTGCTGTTCGACCCCGAACTGGTCATCCGGGCGACCACCGGGCCGGCCCCCGCGGAGCCCGGGGTTTGATCCGGTCCGGACTCAGGGCCGTTCCTCGCCCGCGATGAGGAGTTCGCCCACTTCTTCCGTGAGGGCGGCGCGGGCGGGGGCGGGCAGGCCGGCGTCGGTGACGAACCAGTCGGCCTGGTGGAGTGCGGCGAAGCCGCTGAGGCCGACCACGCCCCATTTGCTGTGGTCCGCCACGACGGCGACCCGGCGCGCGGAGGCGACCAGGGCCCGGTTGGTCTGGGCCTCCATGAGGTTCGGGGTGGTCAGCCCGGCGCCCTGCGCCACTCCGTGCGCGCCGAGGAAGAGCAGGTCCACGTGGAGCGAGGCGATCGCCAGGTCGGCGAGCGGTCCGACCAGGGCGGCCGAGGGCGTGGGAGAGCCGCCGGTGAGCAGCAGGGCGGGGGCGCCGGCTCCGCGTTCGCGGCCGTCGGCCCACACCAGTTCCGCCACCGGCAGGGAGTTGGTGACGATCGTGAGCCGCGGGACCCCGAGCAGCCGGGCGGCGACGGCGTGCGCGGTGGTGCCCCCCGAGATCGCGACGACGCTGCCCGGTTCCACCAGGGTCGCGGCCGTGTCCGCGATGGCCGCCTTGGCGTCTCCCTCCAGATCCGACTTGGCCTCGAACCCGGGCTCGTGCCCGCTCGCCCCGGCCGGGGCGACGGCTCCGCCGTGGACCTTCTCCACGACGCCGCGCCGGGCGAGGGCGTCCAGGTCCCGGCGGACGGTCATGTCCGAGACGCCGAACTGCCCGACCAGGTCCGCCACCCGCACAGCGCCCTCGCGCCGGACCGCGTCCAGGATGAGAGCGCGTCGCTGGTGGGCCAGTTGGGCAGCCTGTTCGGCCACGGGTCGCTCCCGGGAATCGGCGAATCGGGTCAGAAGGCAGCAAGATAACACGGCAATGTTGTTGAAGTCTGGGGGAAAGTCCAGCGTGGGGTGGTGGAAAATGTTCGAGAGTGTTTATTCTCGGTGGGTGAAGAAGACCCTCGCGAAACTCGCGGACGGCCGCGAACTGATCTACTTCGACACCGACGAAGATGCCGTGCGCGACGCGCCCGACCTGCGCCCGCTCGATCCGGTGGACAGCCGGCCGGAACTGCGGCGGGACGAGGCCACCGGTGACTGGATCACCATCGCCTCCCACCGCCAGAACCGGATCTACCACCCGCCCGCCGGCGAATGCCCGCTCTGCCCCTCCCGGGACGGCCGGCTCAGCGAGATCCCCGCCGCCGACTACGAGGTGGCCGTCTTCGAGAACCGCTTCCCCTCCCTCGCGGGCGAGGCCGGACGCTGCGAAGTCGTCTGCTTCACCCCCGACCACGAAGCCGGCTTCGCCGACCTCACCCCGGCCGCCGCCCGGCTGGTCCTGGACGCGTGGACCGACCGCACCGCGGAACTCTCCGCCCTCCCCGGTGTCGAGCAGGTGTACTGCTTCGAGAACCGGGGAGCCGAGATCGGAGTGACCCTCGCCCACCCGCACGGCCAGATCTACGCCTTCCCCTTCGTCACGCCGCGCACCGCCAAGATGACGGCCGCCGCCGAGGCGCACCGCGCCGCCACCGGCAGCAACCTCTTCGAGGACCTCCTCTCCGGGGCCCGTGCCGCCACCGAGCGGGTGGTGACGGCCGGGGAGCACTGGACCGCCTTCGTCCCCTACGCGGCCCGCTGGCCGTACGAGGTCCACCTCTACCCGCACCGCCGGGTCCCCGACCTGACCTGCCTCACCGAAGCCGAGCGGGCCGAGTTCCCCGGCATCTACCTCGACCTGCTGCGCCGCTTCGACCGGCTGTTCCCCGTACCGGAGTCGAAGGCGGAGCGGCCGCAAGGGCCGCCGCCCACCCCGTACATCTCCGCGTGGCACCAGGCGCCCCGCACCCGCGGGGAGGAACTGGCCCTGCACGTGGAGCTGTTCACCGTCCGCAGGACCCCCGACAAGCTCAAGTTCCTCGCCGGGACGGAGTCCGGGACGGAGGCCTTCATCAACGACGTGGCACCCGAGACGGCCGCCCGACGCCTGCGGGAGGCCCTCGCGTGAACCGGACCGAGCAGGCCGCGGGCACCTTCGCGAAGCACTTCGGTGGCTCCCCCGACGGGATCTGGGCGGCGCCCGGCCGGGTCAACCTGATCGGTGAACACACCGACTACAACGACGGGTTCGCCCTCCCCATCGCCCTCCCGCAGACCACCCTGCTCGCCGCCCGCGCCCGTACGGACGGCCGGCTGCTCCTGCACAGCGCGCAGGGCGACGGCCGGATCACCGAACTGGCCGTGGCCGCCCTGGCCCCCGGCACCGTGCCGGGCTGGGCCGCGTACCCGGCCGGAGTGGTCTGGGCCCTCGCCGGGGCCGGACACCCGGTCGGGGGTGCGGACCTCCACTTCGACAGCACGGTGCCCACCGGCGCGGGCCTCTCCTCCTCCGCCGCGCTGGAATGCGCGGTGGCCGTCGCCTACGACGAGCTGTACGGACTGCGGCTGCCCGGGCCCGAACTGGCCCGGATCGCCCAGCGGGCGGAGAACGCCTTCGCCGGCGTCCCCTGCGGGATCATGGACCAGATGGCCTCCGTGTGCTGCACCACGGGGTCCGCCCTCCACCTCGACGCCCGCACCCCGGAGCTCCACCGGCAGGTGCCCCTCGACCTCCCGGGGCAGGGGCTCGGACTGCTCGTGATCGACACCCGGGTCTCCCACGACCTGGGCGACGGGGCGTACGCGGCCCTGCGCGCGGGCTGTGAACGGGCGGCGGGGCTGCTCGGCCTGCGCGCCCTGCGGGACCTGCCCGCCGGGGACCTCGCGGGGGCGCTGCGCGACCTCCCGGCGGAACTCGTACCGCTGGTCCGCCACGTGGTGACCGAGAACGGCCGGGTCTCCGAGGCCGTCGCCCGGCTCCGGGCGGACGACGCGGCCGCCCTCGGCCCGATCCTCACCGCCGGTCACGCGTCGCTCCGCGACGACTACCGGGTCTCCTGCCCGGAGACCGACCTCGCGGTGAGCGCCGCACTGGGCGCCGGGGCCCTCGGCGCCCGGATGACGGGCGGCGGCTTCGGCGGCTCCGTCATCGCGCTGGTGGAGGCGGGGCGCGAGGAAGCGGTCGGCGGCTCCGTCACGGCGGCCTTCGGCGCGGCCGGCCACCGGCTCCCGCGGCTCCTCACCGTCACCCCGGCGGCGGGCGCCCGGCGGCTTGAGCCGGGGCCGGGGCCGGGGGAGTAGGCCGGCCGGCCGTCGCCCCGGCCCCGCCCCGACGGCCGCCCGTTCAGGCGGTGAAGGGGGCGCCGTCCAGGGTCCAGTGGGGGTCCGGGCCGATGCCCAGCGCGGCGTACACGTGGGCGGCTACATCGGTGTGCCGGACCGTCGGCGGCGTCACGCCGGCGGCCAGGCCGGGGCCGCACGCGGCCACCCAGGCGGTGCGCTCCAGCGCGCTGCGTCCCCCGTGACCTCCCTCGTCACGATGCCCGTGGTCGGTCACCACGATGACCGTCCACCGCTCCCCGGGGTGGCCCGGGCGGTCGCGCACGGCCTTGACGAGGCGGCCCAGGCGCTGGTCCGCCGTCTCGATCGACCGGCGGTACTCCTCGCCGCAGCCGAGGAAGTGGGCGGTCTCGTCGACGGCGCCGAGGTAGACGAAGGAGGCGTGGAGCTCCTCTCCGGAGCCCAGCACGTGCGCCGCCTCGGCGGTCACGGCCTCGTCGGCCTCCTCCCAGGCCTCCGGCGTGTCCGCGCGGGGCGCGATGTAGCTCAGCCGGCTGGGGGCGGTGAAGAGCGGGCCGCCCTGCTGGGCGAGGAACAAGGGGGCCCAGCCGCCGGCCGCGAAGGTCCGCCGCCCGCATTCGAGTGCCAGGCGGGTGGTGAAGTCGGGGAAGACGTCGAGCCGGTTGCCGTCGAGGCGGTTGCCCCACACCCCGTGCTTGGCGACGGTGACCCCGGTGGCGATGGTGGACCAGCAGGGCCCGGACATCGTCGGGGTGGCCTCGTCGATCTCGACGGGAGCGAGGAAACCCGCGTCGGCTATCTCGTCGAGGTGGGGGGTGTCCAGCCCGGGCAGCAGGTCGAGCCGTACGCCGTCGATGCCGACGACCAGAACGTGGTGAGTGTGCATAGTCCGGTCCAAGGTGTCTGTGAGGGGGTGCGGGTCCCTGCGTACGGGTGCCGGTACGCAGGAGTCGGAGAGTGATGCGGAGGGTGGTTCAGAGGGTGATCCGGCGCAGCCGGATCAGCCGGCTCGCGTAGTCCCCGGCGGGCAGGGAGAGCTCGATGCCGCGGTGGACCAGGACGGCGCCGCTGAGCACCTGGTCCCGACCGGGGTCCAGGTAGTGGGCGCCGGGGTCGAGCGCGGGCAGCTTGAGGGGGGCGGCCCGGTGGCCGAACCGGGTCGTGGGCCGCCAGGCGAGCACGGCGTGCTCGCCGCCGTCCCCTGCGGCGTAGTGGACGGCCGTCACCCCGCCCCCGGCCTTGATGCGGTGCTGGATCCCGTACTGGACCAGGGGGCGGATCTGCTTGTACTGCGCCACGAGCGCGGCGGCTTCGTCGAGCTCCTCGGCGGACCAGCCCGTCAGGTCCCCGCCGAGGCCGAGCGCGCCGGACATGGCGACGTGGAAGCGGAAGCGGAGCGGGGTGTGCCGGCCGGTGGCCGTGTTGGGGCTGTCCGTGACCCACGCGGCCATGGTCCGGGCGGGAAGGAGCTGGCTGAAGCCGTCCTGGATCGCGATCCGGTCGACGGGGTCGGTGTTGTCGGAGGTCCACGCCTGATCCGTGCGGGCCAGGATGCCGAGATCGGCGCGCCCGCCACCGCCCGCGCACGCCTCGATGCGCAGGCCCGGGTGGTCGGCGCGCAGCCGGTCCATGACGCGGTAGACGGCCCGGGTGTGGTCGATCCACAGCCGGTCGGGATCGGGGTTCCCCGCCCATCCGGCCTCGGTGAAGGCGCGGTTGGCGTCCCATTTGAGCCAGTCCACCCGGTGGTCGCGCACGAGGCGGTCCAGGGTGCGCAGGGCCCAGGCCTCGACCTCGGGCCGGGCGAAGTTCAGGACCAGCTGATGGCGCAGTTCGGTCGCCTCCCGGGTGGGGGAGTGGACGACCCAGTCCGGATGGGCGCGGTACAACTCGCTGTCCCGGTTGACCATTTCCGGCTCCACCCACAGGCCGAACGTCATGCCGAGGCGGTGGACCTCGTCGGCGAGGGGTCGGAGCCCCTCGGGAAAGGCTTCGGGGCGCGGTGTCCAGTCGCCCAGCCCGGCCCGGTCGTCGCGCCGTGCGCCGAACCAGCCGTCGTCCAGGACGAACAGCTCGGCGCCGAGCCGGGCGGCCAGGTGGGCCAGCTTGATCTGGCCGGCCTGGTCGACGTCGAAGCCGGTGGCCTCCCAGGAGTTGTAGAGGACGGGCCGCTCCCGTCCGGGCTGTGGCAGTACGTGGTCCGCGACGTAGCCGTGCCAGGCCCGGCTGGCCGCGCCGAAGCCGCCAGGTGTGTAGAGCCCGGCGAACACGGGGGTGCGCAGGCTCTCGCCCGGCGCCAGGGTCCAGCGCACTCCCTCGTGGCCGAACCCGCCCGTCCAGATGGTGCGGCCCACCGCGTCGCGATGCACCGTGATGCGCCAACTGCCGCTCCAGGCAAGGGCGGTGCTCCACACCTCACCCCGCTCCTCGGTCGCGGTGCCGTCGTCGAGGGCGAGCCAGGGGCTGGCGTGGTGGCCGGTGAGCCCGCGGCGGCTGGTGAGGACGGTCTCGGCGACGGGCAGCCGGTCGCGGTGCAGCTGGAACTCGCTGTTCCAGCCGCCCGTGAGGTGGCTGAGCCGGTAGTCGGCGAGTGCCGGGGCCGTCCAGGAGGCGGAGTCGAGGCGGTCGACGGTGATCGGACCGGCTTCAGCTCCGGCTTCACCTCCGGCCCCGCCTCCGGCTCGTGCTTCGCCTCCGGCTCGTCCTTCGACTCCGGATCCGGCATCGGCATCGGCACCGGAGCCGCCCCCGTCCGGCGGCGCGGCCGTGTGCGTGAGCTCCACCCAGCGTTCGACGACGTCACTGCCCGGCCGGACGCGGTAGCAGAGCTCCGCGCGCAGGGGGTACCGGCGGTCGGTGAGGATCAGCCGCAGCTCGCCGCCGTCGACGCGGTGTCCGGCGAACTCCCACTGGGCGCCGCTGGTTCCGTCGGGGAAGCGGACCTGGAGGCCGGCCGGACCGAACCGCGCCCCCGTCTGCGGAGCCAGCTCGTCCGCCGCGGCCCCGGCCTCGAAGCTGCTCGCGGCGGGGGAGGCGGCCTCCGGCAGCAGGAGCAGGGCGGCGGTGTCGAGCGGCGCACCCCAGTACAGGTGCCGCGGGCTGCCGTCGGGTCCGGTGCGCAGGGCGTACACGCTGTTCGGCGTGCGGAGCACGGCGAGGCCGGAGCCGGGATCGAAGGTGACGGGCGGGAGCGCGGCAGGCACGAAGGGGTCCCCTGAGGTCGAAGGCCCTTGTACGGGCAAGGAGTTGGCCCAGAGGCTAGGGCTGAGGCGGGGCCGAAATCAATACTGGACGAAGTTATTTATTTGCTCTACGTTGCACCCGTGTTTCGAAACCAACAGCTGCCGCTGGTCTCCGCGCCGGCCGAAACCGCGGTCCTCGCCCTGCTCTTGGCCGAGGGTCCCCTCAGCCGGGTGGAGCTCGCCCGCCGGACCGGGCTCTCCTCGACGGCCATCACCAAGGCCGCGAGGCCGCTCATCGACGACGGGTACCTGCACGAACTCCCGCCGGAGCGCACCGCTCCCGGGGCCGGCCGGCCGGTCAACCCGCTGGCGGTCACCCCGGACCGGGAGTTCTTCGTCGGAGTGAAGATCAGTGACGACCGGCTGTTCGGCGTGGTGTGCGATCTGCGGGCCCGCGTCCGGGCCACGGCCGAGCGCACCCTCGACAGCCACGAACCCGAAGCCATGTCAGGGTTGTTGACCGAACTGGTCGACGAACTGCTCGACGCCGGGCCGGCGTTCCGGGCCCGCACCCGGCATCTCGGCATCGCGGTCTCGGGGGACGTGGACCGCGGCGGCGGCCGGGTCCGCTTCTCCGGCCGCCTCGGCTGGCGCGACGTACCGCTCGCGGAGACCCTGGCCGGCACCACCGGCCTGACGGTCACCGTCGAGAACGACGTCAAAGCACTGACCATTGCCGAGCACTGGTTCGGGGAGGGGATCGGAACCGGCTACTTCGCGCTGGTCACGATCGGCGCGGGGATCGGCTCCGCGCTCGTCGTCAACGGACAACTGGTGACCGGCGCCTACGGTGTGGCCGGGGAACTGGGGCACGTCTGCGTGGACCCGGCCGGCCCGCGCTGCCGCTGCGGCGCGGTCGGCTGTGTCGAGGCCATCGCCTCGACCGGCGCGATCCTCGAAGCGGTCCGCCGCGGGACCGGCGTGGCCGACCTCGCCTTCGATCGCGCCGTGGAGCGGGCCCGCGACGGGGATCCCGTGGCACGCGAGGCCTTCGCCCGGGCGGGCCGCGCGATCGGCGTCGGCATCGCCACCCTGGTCAACCTCGTGGGCCCGGAGCGCGTCGTGGTCAGCGGCGAGGGGGCCGGCACCTACGACCTGTTCGGACAGCACATCAAGGACGCCTACGCGGCGCACACCTTCGGGGCCGCGGTCAAATGCCCCCTGTCCCTGCGCCCGCTCCCCTGGGAGGAGTGGGCCCGCGGAGCCGCCGCGGTGGCGGTCCAGGCACTGTTCCCGCCGAGCGCCGCGGCGGCGGCTCTCCCGTAGGAGCACCCGGCTCGCCCCCACGGCTCGTACCCCACCCGGCTCACCCGGCCGGTGCCCCTCACTGCCGGCAAGCACTGATGGAGGGCACCGGTCGGGCCGGACACACCCACATCCCGCCTACCCTCACGGAAGGATGCGACATGAGCGCGCACAGAACCGAGCTTAGCCGACGGCGATTTCTCGGCGGATCGCTGGTGATAGCCGCCGGAGCGGTGGTGACCACCGCCTGCTCCACCGACCCGAACACGGGTTCCTCCTCCCCGGCGAGGACCACCCTGAACGTCTGGTTCCACGCATACGGCGAGGCCGGCACGCAACAGGCCGCACTGCGCTACGCGACCGCCTTCACCAAGGCCCACCCGGACATCGCCGTCAAGGTCACCTGGGTCCCGGGCGACTATTCCGGCAAGCTCAACGCGACCCTGCTCACCGACGCGGCCCCGGACGTCTTCGAGATCGGCGACTTCAGCGAGAGCCTGGCCCGCCGGGGTCAGATCGCCGCCCTCGACGAGCTCTACGGCAGCGCCAGGCCGGATTTCAACGACAACGCCATCGGCGGTGTGGGCGTCGACGGCAAGCTCTACGGCGTCAAGATGATCGACGACGTCATGATGCTGTACTTCCGCAAGAGCGTGCTGTCCCAGGCCTCAATCGCCCCGCCCACCACCTTCGACGAGCTGGCCGCGGCGGCCAAGGCCCTCACCACGAAGTCCGGCAAGGGCCTGTTCCTCGGCAACGACGGCCTGGGCGACAGCCCGATCCTCGCCGTCCGCTCGAACGGCAGCGACCTGGTGACCGACGGCAAGGTTGCCTTCGGCTCCCCGCAGGCACTGGAGGCCCTGACCGGCCTGGGGCGCCTGCACGAGGACAAGTCACTGCTCCTCGGCTTCACCACCGACTGGTGGGACCCGTCCGCATTCACCCAGAACGCCGTCCCCATGCAGTGGTGCGGCCTGTGGGCGATGCCCGCCGTCAAGACCGCGCTCGGCGAGGACTTCGGCGTCCTTCCGTGGCCCGCCTTCAAGGCCGGGGGTACCCCCGTCGTGCGCGTCGGTGGCTGGACCAGCTGCGTCAACGCCAAGGGCAAGAACGTGGACGCCGCGAAGAAGTTCGTCCAGTGGCTGTGGATCCAGCAGGCGGACCTGCAGAAGGACTGGGCCGAGGGCTACGGGTTCCACGTCCCGCCCCGCACGTCCGTGGCGGCGGGGGCCGCGAAACTCGCCGACGGAGCCGCCAAGGAGGCCGTGGAACTGGCCGCCAAGTACGGCAAGTCCAACCCGGGCACCTGGGACACCGCCGTCAGCTCCGCCTTCACGGCAGCCGCCGCGAAGATCGTCGGCGGGCAGGGGGACCCCGCCGGGCTCCTGGCGGACGCGGTGAGGCAGGCCCAGGGCGCCATCGACAAGCAGCGCGCCTGATGCTCTGCGCACCGCACTCCACAGGGCGGTCCGGGCGGCGGCCGGCCCCGTCCGGGCGGTCCCGTGCGGGAGCGGCCCGCGCCGGCCGTCCCCGCGCGGGCCGCTCCGGCTGGATCGCCTTCGCGCTGCTCACCGCTCCGATGCTGATCGGCCTCGGCGTCTTCAAGTACGTCGCCATCGGCTGGAGCTTCCTGCTCAGCCTGAGCGACGCGCGCGGCACCATCGCTCCCAGCCGGTGGGTGGGACTGGACAACTACCGTGCCCTGCTCTCCGACGCGGCCTTCCGCGGCTCCCTGACCCAGATCCTGTTGTTCACCGCCTTCATCGTGCCGGTCACCTTCGCCGCCTCCCTCGGGCTCGCCCTGCTCGTGCACCGGATCCGGCGGGGGCGGGCGGTGCTCCGCACCGTCTTCCTGATCCCGGCGGCCGTGTCCTACGTAGCCGCCTCGCTCCTGTGGAAGATGTGCCTGTTCAACGGGCTCCCGGCCGGCATCGCCAACACCCTCGGCGGCTGGTTCGGCATGGACCCGGTCCCCTGGCTGCAGACCACCTCACCACCGCTGTACTGGATCGTGCTGGTCACCCTCCGGCTCTGGCTCCAGGTCGGCTTCTACATGGTGCTCTTCCTGGCCGGACTCCAGAGCATCCCCAAGGAGCTCTACGAGGCCGCCGCCCTCGACGGCGCGACCGGCCTGCGGCTGCTGCGCAGGATCACGATGCCGATGCTGCGGGGCACCTCGGTCGCGGTGCTGATGCTGCTCTTCATCGCCGCCTTCCAGGCCTTCGACGAGTTCTACAACCTCTTCAACAGCGGGCTCTCCGGGACCGGTGCCGCCCCCGTCCAGACCCCGCTGGTCTACCTGTACAACACCGCGATGGGCAGCCAGGACTACGGGCTCGGATCGGCCGGGGCCTTCGTACTCACCGCGCTCATCGTCGGGGTGACCCTGATCCAGGGGCGCTTCACCGGATTCGGCAGGAGCGAGGGGTGAGCCGCCCGTGAGGACCGCGGTGAGACTACCCGGAGCGGTGCGCCTCGGCGTGCGCGGACTGCTGGTGGGCCTGCTGACGACGGCCTTCCTGACGCCCTTCTACCTGATGCTGCGGGGCTCCTTGATGGACGCCCGGGGCATCACGTCGCCGCACTGGACCTGGTGGCCGTCGACGATGCACTTCGAGAACTTCTCCGCGCTCTTCGACGATCCGACCCTGTCCATGGGCCGGGCGCTGGCGAACTCCACCGTGATCGCCCTCGTCACGGCCCCCGTCTCCACGCTGCTGGCCTCCGCCGCCGGCTACGCCTTCGCGCGGATCCCGGTCCGGGGACGCGGAGTCCTGCTGGCCCTGGTGGTCGCCACGCTGATGATCCCCGGCTCGGTGACCTTCGTACCGACCTTCGTCGTGGTCGGCTCCCTCGGCGGGGTGAACACGCTGTGGGGCATCATCGCGCCCGGCCTGTTCAACCCCTTCGCCGTCCTGCTGTTCCGCAACTTCTACCTCCAGTTCCCGGCCGAGATCGAGGAAGCCGGACGGCTGGACGGGCTCGGCTGGTTCGGCCTCTACCGCCGGATCGCCCTGCCCAACTCGGGGGCGATGCTCGCCTCCCTCGGCGCACTGGCGTTCATCGACAGCTGGAACTCCTTCCTGTGGCCGCTGGTCATCGGACAGGACCCGTCGGCCTGGACGGCCCAGATCGCCCTGTCGACGTTCCTCACCTCGCAGACCATCAACCTGCCCGGCCTGTTCGCCGGAGCCGTCGTGACGATCGTCCCGCTGGTCGTCATGTTCCTCATCGCCCAGCGCTACATCGTCGCGGGCATCGCCAGCAGCGGCCTCAAGGGCTGATCGCCACGAGCCCCGAACAGCACGAAACGGCACAGCACAGCACGGCAGACCACGGCACATCCTCCCTCTCCGAAGGATCCAACGTGACAGGCACACCACTGCTGCGACGCGCGGCCTCGGCACTCGCCGTGCTGTCCGCGCTGCTCCTCGGCACCACCACGGCGGCCGGCGCGACGGCCGCCGCTCCCGCCGCGGCCGGCGCCCCGGCCTCGCCCACCGTCCTGACCGGCCCCGAGCTGGCCGCCTCCTGGACCGCACCGCTGAGCACCCGGGGCCGCTGGATCGTCGACGCCGCGGGGAACCGCTTCAAGCTCAAGGCGGGCAACTGGGCGGGCGCCCAGGGCACATGGACCGGAAGCGGGGACATCAACGATCCCGCCAGCCACCACCAGGGCATACCGGCCCACAGCATGCCCCTCGGGCTGGACCGGGCCCCCATCGCCGCCCTCCTCGCCGACTTCCACGGACTGGGCCTCAACAGCATCCGGCTGCCGTTCTCCAACGCCCTCGTCCACGACACCGTCCCCGTCCCGGACACCGCGGTCGCCGCCAACCCGCAGCTGAAGGGCAAGACCCCGCTCCAGGTCCTCGACGCGGTCGTCGCGGCGCTCACCGCCGACGGGTTCGCGGTCATCCTCAACAACCACACCACCACCGCCCGCTTCTGCTGCGGCCTGGACGGCAACGAGCGCTGGAACAGCGGCCAGAGCACCCAGCAGTGGGTGGACGACTGGGTGTTCATGGTGAACCGCTACAAGGCCGACCCGCGGGTGGTCGGCGCCGACCTGCGCAACGAGGTGCGACGCGACACCTGGGACGACCCCAACTGGGGCTGGTACGACGACCACGACCTCTACGCCGCCTTCGAGGAGGCCGGGAACCGGATCCTGCGCGCCGCCCCCGACATGCTGGTCGTCATGGAGGGCATCAACTGGTACGGGATCCCGCTCGCCGGACTTCCGCACGGACGGCCCATGCTGACGCCCGTGGCCAACCTGTCCCACACGCTGATCGAATCGGGCAAGCTCGTCTACGCCGCCCACTTCTACGCCTACACCGGCCCGGCCAACACCGGCGCCGGCAGCGGACCCGGCTCCACGAACGATCCCCGCTACCAGGACTTCACCCCCGAACAGCTCGCCCAAGTGGTGCACGATCAGGCCCTGTTCGTCACCCAGGAAGGGCAGCACTTCACCGCCCCGGTGTGGATCAGCGAGTTCGGCGCCGGCGGCCGCGGCCCCGAGAACCCCAAGGAGCGGGCCTGGCTGCACCGCTTCACCGACATCCTCGTGGCCAACGACACCGACTTCGCGATCTGGCCGCTCGTCGGCTGGACCGACGCCGCCGGAGCCCCGATGGACAACTGGGCGCTGCTGTCCTACGGGGCCACCGGCGTCCGCCAGGGAATCGGAGACGGCGGGGACTGGCGCGCCGACGACTGGAACCGGCTGGTCTCCACCCCCGGCCGCACCGGACCGGTGGCCCGGGTCAGCCATTGGAACATGCTCGACCTCGACCACACCGACTACGACGTCTCCGCCACCATGCTCGCCAAGCCCGACTGGTCCCCGGGCAACCGCAAGGGCAACTGCCCCGACTCCCAGCGGCTGGCCGGCCTCGGCCGCGGCAGCAGCCGGGGCCTGTGCACCGACGCGGGGGGACCGGCGAAGGCCTCCGGATCCTGGACCGTGGTCACGGACGAGCGGTACGTCACCAGGGGCGACTGGGCCGGCGGCTACGACAAGCTCCAGTGTCCCGATCAGACCTTCGCCGTCGGCTACAGCGTCCGCAGCAACGCCATGTCCGCCCTGCTGTGCGCTCCCGCCGCCGCCTCCCTGCCCACCGCCGGCCGCACGCTCTGGTTCGACCGCGGGGACAACCGCCCCGCCACCGGCGGCTCCCGCGCCAGCGACTGGGCACCCGGCTCTTACAAGGGCCAGTGCGCCGACACCGAGTACCTCGCGGGCGTCGCCTCCACGTGGCAGTGGAACCACCGCGGGGCCCCCGACGCCCTGCTGTGCCGCCCGCTGAAGTAGCCGTCCCACCGAACCGGGTCCGCCCCTTCACCGTCCTGTCCCGTCCCCTCCCGAGGAGCGCACGGCATGCCCCGACTGGAGATCGCCGCAGACGGCTTCCGTCTCGACGACCGGCCGTTTCGCATCGTCTCCGGTGCACTGCACTACTTCCGCGTCCATCCGGAGCAATGGGCCGACCGGCTCCACAAGGCACGCCTGCTGGGCCTCAACACGGTCGAGACCTACGTCCCGTGGAACCTCCACGCCCCGAGGCGCGGCGAGTTCAGGCTCGACGGGGGCCTGGACCTGGCCCGGTTCCTCGACCTCGCCGCCGCCGAAGGCCTGTACGTCCTGCTGCGCCCGGGCCCGTACATCTGCGCGGAATGGGAGGGGGGCGGCCTGCCCCCGTGGCTCCTCGCCGAGGAGGGCATCGCACTGCGCAGCCGCGACCCGCGCTTCCTGCGGGCCGTGGACGAGTACCTCGGCGGGCTCGCGGCGCCCCTGCTGTCCCGACTGGGCAGCGGGGGCGGCCCGGTCCTCGCCGTCCAGCTCGAGAACGAGTACGGGGCCTACGGGCAGGACCCCGGCTACCTCGCCGAACTGGCCGGGCTGCTGCGCCGGCACGGCGTGGACGTCCCCCTGTTCACCTGCGACCAGCCGGCGGACCTGGCGCGCGGCAGCATGGAAGGAGTGCTGAGCACCGTCAACCTCGGCAGCCGGGTCGAGGCCGGGCTCGCGGAGCTGCGCGCACACCGGCCCGAAGGCCCCCTGATGTGCTCGGAGTTCTGGATCGGCTGGTTCGACCGGTGGGGCGGACCCCACACCGTGCGCGGCGCCGAGGACGCGGCGGCCGACCTCGACCGGCTGCTCGCCGCAGGTGCCTCCGTGAACATCTACATGTTCCACGGCGGAACGAACTTCGGCTTCACCAACGGCGCGAACGACAAGGGAACGTACCGGCCCACGGTCACCTCGTACGACTACGACGCGCTCCTGGACGAGGCCGGTGATCCCACGGCCAAGTACACCGCCTTCCGGGAGGTCCTCGCGAAGTACGGTCCCGCCCCCGACGGACCGGTGCCCGCCCCGGGACCGAAGCTCGACCACGGCACGCTCGAACTCACCGAATCGGTGCCCTTGTTGGAGTGCGCCGATCGCCTCGGCCGGCCGGTGGAGGCCGGCCTGCCGCTCACGATGGAACAACTCGGCCAGGGCTTCGGCTTCGTCCTGTACGAAACCCGGCTGGCAGCCCGCGGCCCGGCCGTCCTGTACGCCGAGGACGTGCGCGACCGCGCGCAGGTCTTCGTGGACGGACAGCCCGTCGGCGTGCTCGAACGCGAGGGCCACGAGCACGCCCTCGCCTTCACCGTCCCCCACCCCGGAGCGCGGCTGTCCGTACTCGTGGAGAACCAGGGGCGGGTCAACTACGGGCCGGGCATCCACGACCGCAAGGGACTCCTCGGCCGCGTCCTCGTCAACGGCCTGGCCCCGGAGCAGTGGACCAGCCGGCCCCTGCCCCTGGACGATCCGGGCGGGCTCGCGGGCCTGCCCTTCGGGGCCTTCGATCCGGCGGCGCCGCCGGTGGGCCCCGCCTTCCACCGCGGGTACGCCGACATCCGACGGCCGGCGGACAGCTTCCTCGCCCTGCCCGGCTGGACCAAGGGCAGTGTCTGGATCAACGGCTTCGCCCTGGGCCGGTACTGGTCCCGCGGCGCCCAGGCGACCCTGTACGTCCCCGCCCCGGTGCTCCGGGCGGGCCGCAACGAGATCACCGTCCTCGAACTGCACGCGTCGGCCACCCGCACGGTGGAGCTCCGCGCTCGCCCCGACCTGGGCGCCACCGAGGACTGACCGTCCGCACGCCAGGCCGCCGGGAGTAGGCCGCCGGATCAGGCCGGGGGATCACGCCGAGCGCCGTGTGGCCCCGCCCGGAGGCTCCGGGCGGGGCCACACGTCCCACCGCCCTGCTACCAGAGGACGGGCAGCCGCTCCGGCAGTCGCTTCATGAACCGGGTGCGCCAGACGAGCTGGTCGACCGGCACGGCGAGCTGGAGGCGGGGCATCTTCTCCAGGAGCACCTCGATGGCGATCTCGGTGTGCCGCTTGCCGAGGGCGGTGGCGGGGCAGTAGTGCTGGCCGCCGCCGAAGGAGAGGTGGGTGGCCGCGTTCTGCCGGTCGATGTCGACGACGTGGGGGTCGCCGAACACGGCCGGGTCGGTGTTGGCGGCCTCCACCAGGACGAGGAGGAGCTCCCCCTTCTTCACCTCGACGTCCCCGAGGGTGACGTCCTCGAGGGCGAGCCGGGGCAGGCCGTCACCGATCGAGAGGTTGACCCGCAGGAGTTCGTCCACGGCGCCGGGGATCTTCTCCGGCGACTTGCGCAACTGCTCCCACACGTCCGGGTTCTGGAGGAGGGAGAAGACCGCCATCGTCAGGAAGCCCATGGTGGAGATGACACCGGCGCCGAACAGGGTGACCCCGACCGTGGCGAGCATCTCGTCGGTGAGGTGGGCGTATTCGGGGTCCGGACGCAGGGCCGCCAGCTCGCCGACGAGCCCGGTGGTGGCGGGGTCGTCGAGGCGCTCGATCATGTAGGCGATGTCCCGGTCCCAGTTGAGCTTGGCGCCGGTGACGGGGCAGGCCGAGTTCATGAACGCGATGTCGAGGCTCGACGCCAGGCGCGGGGCGTCGGCCTGCGGGATGCCGAGGATGCGGCAGTGCAGGTTCTCGGCGTACGGGTTGGTGAACTGGCCGCGCAGGTCGACCGGAGCTCCGTGGGTGAGGAGGCCGTCGACGAGGGTGGAGGCGTGGCCGCGCATCCAGTCGGTGAGACCGTCGGTCTTGGGATTGATCGCCTTGAGGACGGCCTTGCGCAGCCCGGCGCCGGTGATGTTGCCCATGTTGTTGACGACCTCGGGCGGGATCGTCAGCGCGTACTGGCGGGGCACCCCGGGAGCGGAGGTGTCCTTCAGGCTGAATCTGGGATCCTCGAGGACCTGCTTGCACAGCTCGTAGGAGGAGACGAGCCAGGCTTCGTCCCCGGCGATCGTGCGGACCCGCTTGACCGGCTCGTCACGCAACTCCTCCACCTGGTGCGGGAGCTGGTCGCCGCGCGCGGAGAACGGGAAGTCGAGGAGGGTCTCAGTGGACATCGGGTGCTCCTTCGGCGGGGGTGATGACGGCGTGGCCCTGGTTGCGGGAGGCGCGCAGGCCGGAGCCGCGCGAGTAGAGCAGTTCCGCCATCGGCAGGAGCTGGTGGTAGCAGTTCAGGGAGGACGGCACCCCGAGGATCGCGGGAGTGTCGAGGAAGAGCGGCGCTTCCGCGCAGACGTACTGCAGGCAGACTTCGCGCTGCCGGGTGGTGGCGGTCTGGCCGCCCAGCACCTTGGAGGAGAGGAACGCGTCGACCAGGGACTCGCAGGTGCTGCGGAACTCCGGGTCGCTGTCGAGCAGGCGGTACAAGTGGCTGTGGAGCGCGCCGTACGCGGGGATGTCGGTGAGGGCCGACATGGGCCGGGCGCGTAAGCGGGTGCCGGTGGGGTCGGCCTCGGATGCGGCGTTGTTGACCTTGGCGCGGACGCCCCGCAGGTTCTTGACCGCCTTGCGCCGGGCTTCGTCGGCGTCGTAGCCGAGGGCCTCGTACATCTCGGCCACGTACAGGTCGGTGTAGATGAGATCGACCTGCGCGAAGTTGCGCATGCCCCAGTGAGCGAGGTCGATGACGCGCTGGGCGGAGAAGTAGCTGTTTCCGGGCGAGATGCCGATCACGGCATGATCGCCCTCGGCGTGAATCACCTGGCAGTGCGGGGTGTACGGCCGGACTGTGAAGACTTCGGTCAGTGTCGTCAACAGGTGTCGGGTCCTTCGCGCCGCAAGTCCCGTGGGGCCCTGTGCCCCGGGTGTGGCGGCGACGTGACGGAAAGGTACCGGAACGGTGTGCACCGTCCTATGCCTTCCGGCCAGTAACTCATCTGCTGGACAGCACCGTTGCCCGGGGCTACGAGCAGGGGGCCACCGGTCTGGCGGCGGTGACCCCCGCAGTCCGGCGGCTACCGCCCTGCCGGATGGCGCAGGCGCCGCCAGTAGCCCGCGAGGTCGCCGACGGCGGTGGTGACCGAGTCGAGGGCCATCGTCGTGCGGGTGTCCTGGTCGTAGCGACCCCATTGCGGCACGGGGCGGTGGTTGGGGTCCCCGGTGCGGATGAAGGAGATCCAGGCCGTGTGCATCGTCGAGGCGAGACCGTCGCGGACCCGGGGGTCCAGCCCCGCCAGGAAGGGCGCCTGCGACCACTTGTCGAAGTTGTCGAACGCGAAGGGCAGGTCCAGGCAGTGTGCGGCCCCGAGCCGACCGCCGTGCGCGGGCGTGGGAAGGTTGAACTGGTACGCCCAGACCGGACGGCCGCGGGCCGCTCGCCGCTCGGCCAGTGCCACGGCGGGCATGCGGAACAGGTCGTCGGTGATCAGGTCCATCAGGACGTCCACGGGACGGGCGCCCGGCCGGGCCTCTTCGTACGCGGTGTACGCCTGCTCCGCCCGGTGTCCGAAGGTGTCCCGCGCCCTGGCGACCACCTGCTCCCTGGTCGCGGCGGCGTACGGCTCGCTCAGCGCGAAGGCGAAGTTGGCCTCCTCCCTGGTCCAGCCGATCAGGATGTCGATGTCCGCCCCGGCTCCGCCGAGCAGCAGGTCGGCGGGGTCGCGGTCCAGCGTGACCCCGTCGAGCACCGGCAGGAACGGGGTCGACCAGTAGCCCCACCGTCCGGTGCGCCCGAACATCTCGAACGTGGCCGCGATCAGGCGCGGCCAGGGCACGGCCCGCAGCTCCGTCACGTTCGTGGCCTTGAGGATGTCGAGGAAGGAGGCGGTGCGCTCAAGGGATTCGCCGCGCGTGGGGATCTCCAGCCCGAGCGGCGGGCTCTGCAGGATGGCGCGCCGGAACAGCGGGCGGCCCTTGGGCCGGACGCCGGCCAGCGCCGCGACCGACAGCGCGCCGCCGGACTGGCCGGCGAGGGTGATGTCGTCGGGGTCGCCGCCGAACGCGGCGATGTTGTCCCGTACCCAGCGCAGCGCGGCGAGCTGGTCGGTGAGCCAGAAGTTCCCCCCGGCACCGTCCTCGCCGAAGTAGAGGTAACCGAGTGGCCCCAGACGGTAGTTGACGGTCACAACGACGAGGTCGCCGTCGCGAGCGAAGGTATCGCCGGAGTACTGGGGCATCGAGCCGGATCCGGAGATGAAGCCGCCGCCGTGGATCCACACCATGACCGGCCGCTTGGCGTCGTCGGTCCCGGGCGTCCAGACGTTGAGCGTGAGGCAGTCCTCGTCGAAGGGGGGTGAGCCGTGGGTGCCGAGCACCTGGTCGCCTCCCTCCCGGTAGGGCTGCGGGGCGCTCGGGCCGAAGGCGACCGCGTCGCGCGTGCCCTGCCAGCCGGGGTGGGGCTGGGCCGGCCGCCACCGCAGGGCGCCGACCGGCGGTGCCGCGTAGGGCACGCCCTTGAACACGGCGAGACCTCCTTCCGTGCTTCCGCGCAGTCGCCCCGAGGGCAGTTCCACGACGGGCGAGGACTCGGCCGCGCGGGACGCGGCCTGTGCCGACCGCCCGCCGGCGGCCCCGGAGAGCAGTGCGCTGCCGGCCAACACCCCGCCGTTCTTGAGGACTTTGCGCCGTGATGGATCGTCGGTCATGGTTCTTCACTCCCTGACTGATCGGGGGCCCGTCGCCCGTCACCCGTCGCCCGTTGCCGAAAGGTGTATAGCGAAAATTTGACGAGGGTCAGTATTCCTCCATTCGTGGGGCGCGGGTCAAGGGGTGCGGGGTGGGTGCGGTCGGATATCTTGCGAAGTCTTGACGGCCGTCGAAATAACGCGATAGACACGTGTCACCACGACCGGCGGCAGGTCTTCCTGAGAGCCGGATCCTCCACGCCCGGGACGTCAGCTCCCCGAGGCAACCCCATCGGCAACATCCCGCCCTCCAGGGTCGGTTGACTACGTACGGAGTTCCCATGGCAGGTCGGTTTCGTCCCGTTGGTCTGGTCGCCGCATCGACGGCGCTCCTCCTGACCACGGCATGTGGTGGTGCGAGCCTCGGGACCGGCGAGGACGAGCGGAGCGGGCCCGTGAAGATCGGGCTCCTCGTCCCGCGGTCGGGGACCTACAAGGCGCTGGGCGACGACATGAAGCAGGGCTTCGAGCTCTACGTCGCGCAGCACGGGGGCAAGCTCGGCGGCCGCGAGGTGGAGATCGTCGTCGCGGACGAGGGGGAGACCGCCGACTCGGGCAAGGCGGCAGCCGAGAAGCTGGTCAAGCAGGACCGGGTGCTCGCCGTGAGCGGCGTGGTGAGCTCGGCCACCATCAACGGGGTCAAGGACCTGTTCGAGACCGGCAAGGTCCCGCTCGTCGGCTCGAACGCCTCGCCCACGACACTGACCGGGACCACCTACATCTGGCGCACCTCCTACGTCAACGACGAACCGGGCAAGGCGCTCGGCAAGCACGTGGCCGAGCGGGCGGGCGGACCCGTCTTCCTGATCGCCGCGGGATACCAGGCGGGCAAGGACGAGGTGGAGGGCTTCAAATCCACCTTCCTTCCGGCGGGCGGAACGATGGCGGGGGAGGAGGTCTACACGCCGTTCCCGGGGACCAAGAACTTCCAGCCGTACCTCGCACAGATCGAGAAGTCCGGTGCGAAGGCCGTCTTCTGCTTCTACGCCGGCGGTGCGGCCGTCGACTTCGTCAAGCAGTACCGGGACTTCGGACTGGCCGGCAGGGTCCCGCTCTACGCGCCCGGCTTCCTCACCGAAGGAGGCGTGCTCAAGGGGCAGGGAGAAGCGGCCGAGGGCATCCTCACGGCGCTCAACTACAGCGCCGACCTGGACAATGCCGCCAACAAGCAGTTCGCGCCGGCGTACGAGGCCGCCTACGGTTCGGCCCCGACCACGTACGCGATGGCGTCATGGGACGCGGCGCAGGTCCTCGACAAGGCGATCGAGGCGGCCGGCTCGACGGTGACCCCCCAGACGGTCAACGCGGCCATCGCGCACGTGGGGGACATCGACAGCCCGCGCGGCACCTGGCGGTTCAACAGCGCCGGAACGCCCGTCCAGCCCTGGTACCTGCGCGAGGTCAAGCAGGGCGCCAACACGGTCGGTTCCGAGCTCGGCAGACTGGGCGGCTGACATGTCCGGATGGTTGGACGGCAACTTCGTCAGCGTCATCGACGGAGTCGCCTTCGGTCTGCTGCTGTTCACGATCGCGGTCGGACTCTCCCTGGTCTTCGGCATGATGGACGTGCTCAACCTCGCGCACGGCACGCTCTACCTGGCCGGGGCCTACGTCGCCTACGCCCTGTCCGACGGGAGCCTGCCGGGCCTCCTCCTCGCGCTGCTGGCCGGCGCCCTGGTGGGCACCATGGGCGGCGCCGCGCTGACCTTCCTCACCCAGCCCCTGGCCCGCCGCGGGCACCTGGACCAAGCCGTGCTGACGCTCGGCATCACCTTCATCGTGGCCGACCTCCTCGCCGCGGCCTTCGGCGGCGACGTACTGCCCACGGACCCGCCCGAGGTGCTGCGCGGGACGGTCGGCCTCCTCGGCCACGCCTATCCGGTCTACCGGCTGGTGTTCATCGCCGTCGCGGCCGGACTGGCACTCCTCGTGTACCTCGTCTTCGAGCGCAGCTCGCTCGGAGCCCTCGTCCGGGCCACCGTCGCCGACCGGGACATGGTCCGCGCGCTCGGTGTCGACATCCGCAAGGTGCTCTACGGAGTCTTCGCGGCCGGCGCCGCCCTGGCGGCCGTCGGCGGAGTCCTCGGGGCGCCGATCCTCGGCCCCGGGCCGGGCGTCGACGAGACCGTGCTCGTCCTCTCCCTCGTCGTCGTGGTCGTGGGGGGCCTCGGATCGGTGCGCGGCGCACTCGCCGGAGCGCTCCTGATCGGCCAGGTGCAGACCCTCGGGGTGGCGCTGCTCCCGGAGTACGCCCCCTTCCTCCTCTTCGGCACCATGCTGCTCGTCCTCGTGGTCCGCCCGCACGGCCTCGTCGCACCGGCGGTGCGCGCATGAGCCCGCTCTCCACCGCGGGCACCGCGACACGGCGGCGGCTGTCGGCGACCGCCGTGGCCGGCGCCCTCGCCCTGGCCCCCTTCGTGCTCGGCCCGTACGCGATCGGCACCCTGTCGCGGATCCTGGTGTTCGCCCTCCTCGTGCTGAGCGTGAACCTGCTCACCGGCCTGACCGGGCTGCCGACCCTCGGCCAGTCCGCCTACTTCGGCGTCGGCGCCTACACGGCGGCGATCGTGGCGACGCGCATCACCGACATCGGCGTGCTCCAACTCCTCATCGCCGCGGGCGTCTCCGCGCTCGTGGCGGCGCCGACGGGATGGCTCGCCGTCAGAGCCCGGGGCGTGGTGTTCCTGATGCTCACGCTGGCCATCGGCGAGATCGTCCACAGCGCCGCCGTCAACTGGAAGTCCCTGACGAACGGCACCGACGGGATGTCGGGCATCCCGCCCGTCGTCCCCCTGCCCGGCCTGCCGGCCCTGGAGCTCGACGGGCTGGTCTACTTCTACGTCCTGGCCGTGTTCGTGCTGCTCTTCGCGGCGGTCTCCCGCCTGGGCTCGACATCGTTCGCCCTCGCCCTGCGCGGCATCCGCGACAACGAACCCCGCATGCGGGCGATCGGCTACCCCACCCAGCGGTACGCCCTGACCGTCTACTGCGGCGCCGGGGCGCTGGCTGGGGCCGCCGGCGCCCTGTGGATCTCGGTCCAGCGGTTCGTCTCGCCCGGCGACGCCGGCTTCGAGATCGCCGCGCTGGCCCTGCTGGCCGTCGTCATCGGAGGCTCCGGCTCGATGTGGGGGGCCTGCGCCGGCGCCGCGCTCGTCTGGCTCACCCGCGACTACCTCGGAAACCTCGAAGCCGTCGCCGGACGCGGGCCACTGCTGCTCGGACTGCTCTTCGTCATCGCCGTCTACACGCTGCCCCGAGGACTGGCCGGCGTACGGACACCGCACAGGCTCACCCGGAAGAGGACGGCGTGACAGATCACGGTCTACTGGAACTGCGCCGGGTTTCCCGGCACTTCGGATCCTTCCGAGCCCTGGACGAGGTCGACCTGACGGTGCGGCCGGGCGCCCGGCACGCGATCATCGGCCCGAACGGTGCGGGCAAGTCCACCCTCTTCGGCCTGATCTCGGGCACCCTGGCGGCCACCGCCGGAACCATCCTCGTCGACGGGCAGGACGTGACCCGGCTGCCCGTACACCGCAGGGTCGGACTCGGCGTCGCAGCGACCTTCCAGCACTCCAGTCTCTTCCTGCGCGAGACCGTGCTGGAGAACGTGCTGCTCGCCGTCGTACGCCGAGCCGGTTCCCGCGCCGGCACCCGGGCGGACTCCCGGGGCGAGGCGATCGCGCGGGCGCGCGACCTGCTCGACCGGGTGGGCCTGCCCACCCGGCACGACCTCCCGGCGGCCGAGCTCTCGCACGGCGAGCGGCGCCAGCTGGAGGTCGCCGTGGCCCTGGGAACCGACCCCCGGCTGCTGCTCCTGGACGAACCGGCCGCCGGCATGTCCCCGGCGGAGACGGCGCGGCTCACCGAACTGATCGCCGCCCTGCCCGCGGAGGTGACCGTACTCCTCATCGAGCACGACCTCGACATGGTCTTCCGACTCGCCGACACGGTGACGGTCATGCACCTCGGCAGACACCTGACGACCGGCTCCCCGGACGAGGTGCGCGCCTCCCCCGAAGTGCAGAGCGCCTACCTGGGCACCGTGGAGGTCACCTCGTGAATCCTCTCCTGCGCATTCGCGGACTGCGCTCCGGCTACGCCGGGGGCGTCGTCCTCGGCGGTGTGGACCTGGACCTCGAAGCGGGCGGCACCGTCGCCCTCCTCGGCCGGAACGGAGTCGGGAAGACCACCCTCATATCGACCGTCATGGGGCTCCTGCGCCCCTACGAAGGCAGCGTCGGCCTCGACGGCCGGGAGCTCGCCGGAGCCCGTGTCGACGTGATCGCCCGGGCGGGGGTCGGCGTCGTCCCCCAGGGGCGCAGGGTCTTCGCCCCGCTGACCGTGGACGAACACCTGACGATCGCCTCGCGCCGCCCGGCGCGCGGACCCTGGACCAGGACCCGCGTTCTCGACCTGCTGCCACGGCTGGGAGAACGGCTCGGGCACCGCGGCGACCAGCTCTCCGGAGGCGAACAGCAGATGCTCGCGATCGCCCGGGCCCTCCTGGGCAATCCACGCCTGCTGCTCCTCGACGAGCCGTCCGACGGCCTCGCCCCGGCGATCGTCGCCCAAGTGGGCGAGGTGATCCGCGAGGTGAGCGCGCAGGGCATGTCGGTCGTCCTCGTCGAGCAGAACCTGACGCTGGCCCTCTCCGTCGCCCGGAACGTGGCCGTCATGCGGAAGGGGGTCATCGTCCACCAGGCTCCCTGCGCGGAATTCGCGTCCAGCCCCGAAGACCGGCGGCGCCTCCTGGGCGTCGACTGACCGGCCGGCGTCCCGGCCGTCGACCTGCCGGTCGCGGCTGAGCCGTACTCCCGGGCCGTGCTGGCCTTCCCAGCCCGGCCCGGGAAGGCCAGCCCCGGCCGGGAAGCGCCGGCGCCGGGCGGCCGGAATGCCGATGGAGGGTCGCCGTGACACGCTGAACGGGGGATCCAGCCGGTCCCGGGACACCGGGCCCGCTCTGCAACCCAGGGAGATCGACATGGCCAGTGACGCCGGCAGACCCCGAGCAGGCGGCGCACCCCCGAGCCCCTGGCACGCGCCCACGTCGGGTACCACCGCCTTCGCGGCAGCCCTGATGATCTTCGGTGGAGCGATGGCGGTCTTCGAGGGGATCGCGGCCATCGCCAAGGACGGCCTGTTCATCGCGACGCGCCACTACGTGTTCGAGTTCAGCCTGGCGGGATGGGGATGGATCCACCTCATCCTGGGCATCGTCCTCGTCTTCGCCGGCTGTGCCGTCTTCACCGGAGCCCTGTGGGCGCGCTTCTTCGGTGTCTCCATCGCCGGGCTGGGCGCCATCGCCAACTTCCTGTGGCTGCCGTACTACCCCTGGTGGTCCCTGGTGCTCATCGGCGTCAACATCTTCATCATCTGGGCCCTGTGCACCGGTATGCACCGGGAAGCGGACGCCTAGCTGCCGCCGGGTGCCCGGTGCCCGGTGCCGGGCGCCGTCAGCCGAGCGCACGGCGCCCCGACACGGCGGCGCCCGGATCCCAGCCGCGCCGGGGTACGGAATCGAGCAGCAGGCGTGTGTAGGGGTGCTGCGGTGCGTCCAGTACGCGGCCGGTCGGGCCCGATTCCACGACCTGACCCGACCTGAGCACCAGCACCTCGTCCGCGACGTGCCGGACCACCGCCAGATCGTGGGTGACGAAGAGGTAGCCGATGCCCGCCTCGCGGCGGATCGTGGAGAGCAGTTCGAGGATCTGTGCCTGGATGGACACGTCGAGCGCCGCGACCGCCTCGTCGAGGACCAGGACCCTGGGCTCCACCGCGAGGGCGCGCGCGATGGCCACGCGCTGGCGCTGCCCGCCCGAGAGGCGCCGCGGCAGCGCCGAGGCCTCGCGTCCGCCGAGGCCGACCTGGTCCAGGAGCTCGGCGACCCGGGCCCGGCGGGCGGCGGCGTCCAGCCCGGTGTGGAGCCGCAGCACCTCGTCCACGCATCCGGCCGCCGTCACCCGCGGGTCCAGGGACAGGTACGGGTCCTGGAAGACCATTTGGATCTCCCGGGCCCGGGCCAGCCGTTCGTCCCGGCTGCGGACCCGCGCCGAACGGTCCCGGCCGCCCAGGCGTACGGTGCCCGCGTCCGGCGTCTCCAGCCCGACGAGCATGCGGACCGTCGTGGTCTTGCCGCTGCCGGACTCACCGACGAGGGCGAGGGAGGCTCCCGGTGCCAGGGTGAACGACACGTCCTCGACGGCGGCGTGGTTCCCGTACCGCTTGCACAGCCCCTCGACGACGAGTTCCCGCGTCGCGGTGGTCACCGGATCTCCCAGGCTGTGCCGGGCTTCAGCTCGGGGAGGAATGGGTCCTGGCGTCGTGGGCGCGGAGCGCCGGGGGACTCTTCGCATCTGTGGTGCCCTGTTCTTTCTGGCGTTGTCGGTGGGTCTGCAACGAATGCTGCGCCCGGTCGAAGAAGGTCCGGGCCGAGGAAGGAAAGTGCGGGCCGGCCCGGCTCGACGGCCGCTGAACCTCGCGGGCCAGGAATCCCCGCCCCAGGAGGCCGGGAGGATTCAAAGCGTGATCCCTTCGTCGGCGCGGTGGCATGCGGCGAGGCCGTCGCCGTACCGCGCGAGTGCGGGTGTCTCCTCGGTGCAGCGCGGCAGCGCGTGGGCGCAGCGCGCGGCGTAGGCGCAGCCCGGGGGCGCTTCGGCGAGGGAGACCGGGCGGCCGGGGATCGGCCGGGGGGCCGGTGAGCCCCGTTCGATGCGCGGGGTGGAGGCGAGCAGGCCCGCCGTGTACGGATGGCGCGGCCGTTCGAACAGCTCGTCCGTGCCCCGCGTCTCGACGATCCGGCCCGCGTACATCACGTACACGCGGTCGCAGATGGCGGAGGCCAGTTCGAGGTCGTGGGTGACGAAGAGCAGCCCCGTGCCGCGCTCGGCCCGCAGCCGGGTGAGGATCGCGATGATCTCCGCCTGGGTCGTGACGTCCAGGGCCGTGGTCGGTTCGTCGGCCACGAGCAGCGCGGGTTCGGACGCGAGCGCCGCGGCGATGACCACCCGCTGGAGCATGCCGCCGGAGAACTCGTGCGGACGGCGGCGCAGTGCGCCCCGCGGGTCGCGGATGCCGACCGTGTCGAGGAGTTCCTCGGCCCGGGCGGCGGCCTCGGCGGCGGGGGTTCCGGCGGCGCGCAGTCCCTCGGCGAGGAAGTCGCCGACCCGGCGCAGGGGGTTGACGGAGGCCCGCGGGTCCTGGAAGACCATCGCGACCTGCCTGGCCCGCAGTTCGGTACGCTCGGCGCGGTTCATGGTGAGTACGTCCCGGCCCTTGACCCGGACCCGGCCGCTGGTGCGGGCGCCCGCGGGCAGCAGTCCGAGAGCGCTGCGGCAGGCCACCGACTTGCCGGAGCCGGACTCGCCGACCAGGCCGACCGTTTCTCCGGGCAGCACCCGCAGGCTGACCCCGTCCAGGATCGGCCGGGCCGCCCTGTCGTCCGGCAGGCGGATGCCGAGCCCGTCGATCTCCAGGACGGGCGGGCCGCCGGCCGGTGTCTTCTCCTCGGTCATGGCGTTCACCGCTCCCGCCTCGCGATCCGGTCGGCGAGCCCCTCGCCGACGATGCCGAACGCCACCACGGCGAGCACGATGCACGCCGAGGGGGCCAGGGCGGGCAGCATCGCCCCTTGCTGGACGGCCGACTGGCCCTCGTTGATCATGGCTCCCCAGTCGGCGGTCGGCGGCTGCACACCGAAGCCGAGGAAGGAGAGCGCGGCCAGGTCCATCAGCGCGTACCCGAAGTTCATCGCGGACTGGGCGAAGACGGTCGGGGCGATGTTCGGCAGCAGGTGGCGCACGCACACGTTCCAGCCGGAGAAGCCCTGTACCCGGTACGACTCGATGTACGGACGGGCCTTCTCCTGGCGCGCTATCCCGCGCACCAGCCGTCCCACGTACGGCGTGTAGGCCACCGACATGGCGATCACCGGCGCGGTCATGCCGGAGCCGACGACGGACACGAGCAGGATCGCGAGGAGCAGGCCGGGGATCGCGAAGGCCATGTCCATCGAGCGGGACAGGACCGAGTCCGCCCAGCCGCCGCGCCACGCCGCCACGACGCCGAGCAGGGTGCCGAGGAGGGTGGAGACGCCGACGACGAGCAGCGGCCCGAGCAGACCGGTGCGGGCGCCGTGCAGCAGCCGGGACAGGACGTCCCGCCCCGACTGGTCGGTGCCGAGCAGGTGCTCGCCGGTGGTTCCGACCAGGGGCGAGGAGAGGTCGAGGACCTCGGGGTCGTACGGGGAGAGGACGGGGGCGAGTACGGCGACCAGGATGAGTACGGCGAGCACCGCGACCGAGGCCGTGAACATCGGGCCCTGGCCGAGCCCGCGCAGGAAGCGCAGGCCGGGCCGGCGGCGCAGCGGCGTGGGCGCCGCGTCGGCCGGGGAGGCGGCCGGGGGTGTGGTGAGGGTCATGGGGAGCCTTCCCCCCGGAGGGACAGCCGGGGGTCGATGAGGGGGGCGAGCAGGTCGACGGCGAGGTTCACCAGGACGAAGGCCGCCACGCTGAGCAGCGTGATCGCCTGGACGACGGCGAAGTCCTTGGCGGACACCGACTGCACGAGCAGGGAGCCGAGCCCGGGCACGTCGAAGGCGGTCTCGACGATCGAGGTGCTGATGAGCAGCCCGGCGAGCATCGTGCCGCCGACGGTGACGACCGGGCCCAGCGCATTGCGCAGGACGTGCTTGCGGACCACGGTCCGGGCCGCCACGCCGCGGGCGTGCGCCACCTCGACGTGCTCGCGGCCGAGTTCGTCGAGCATCGCCGAGCGGGTCACCCGGGCGAGCAGACCCGCGAAGGTCAGCGCCAGGGCGAAGGCCGGCAGCGTCAGGTGGTACAGCCGGTCCGAGAAGCCCACGGGGGTGCCGCCCGGTCCGGGGAACCAGCCCAGCGAGACGGAGAACAGCGACACGAGTGCGATGGCGGTGACGAACGAGGGGGTCGCCGTGGCCACGCCGGTGCCGAGGAGCACCGCGCGGTCCAGCGGGCCCGGGCGCAGCGCGGCGAGGATGCCGGCCGCCACGCCGAGGACGGCGACCAGCAGGGCCGCGTACCCGACGAGCACGGCGGTGCCCGGCAGCCGGGAGCCGATGAGCTCGGTGACGTCCTGGTGGTACTGCCCGGAGCGGCCGAAGTCGCCCTGCAGGACACCGCCGAGCCACTTCGCGTACTGCACGGGCAGCGGATCGTCCAGGTGGTACTGGGAGCGCAGGGCCGCCACGGCCTCGGGGGTCGCGGGGCGGCCGTGGAGCAGGAACGACACCGGGTCGCCGGGGGCGAGGTGAATCGAGCCGAAGACCACGAGAGAGGTCACGAACAGCACGGTCACCAGGCCGAGGAGCCGTCCGACGAGGTAGCGGGTCATCGCTTCGGGGCCCCGATCTTCGCGGCCCACGGGTAGTACAGCTGCACGATCCCGGTCGGTGCGCCGGTCACCCGGTTGCCGAGGAAGACCGAGTACGGAGCCTCGTACACGGGGATGATCGGCAGTTCGCGCAGCGCGATCCGCTGGAGCTCGGCGGTCCGCTCCGCACGCGCGGCGGGGTCGGGCTCGGCGTTGGCGCGGTCGAAGACGGTGTCGTACTCGGTGTTCGTCCAGTTGCCGTAGTTCCCGAAGTCGCCGGTGCGCAGGTACTGGTAGAACTCCAGCGGGTCGGGGGTGTTGTCGTATCCGTTGGTGATGACCAGGTCGAGGCCGGCGCGCGCGTTCGGGTCGACGAAGATGCTGCTGTAGGCCTCCGGGGGGATGACCTTGAGCCGGACGTCGAGGCCGATCTGGCGCCCCGCGGCCTGGACGGCGTTGGCGACGACGCTGATCTCGGGCGCGAGCGTGCTGGTGGCCAGGGTGATCGTGCGGCCGGTCGCTCCCGCCTCCTGGACGAGCTTCTTCGCCGCTTCGACGTCGTACGCGGGCTCGGGCAGCGTGTCGTAGAGCGCGGCGGTCTTCTCCGGGGCCAGTGCCCAGGCGCCGCGTGCGGCGGGGGCCTTGGCCGGTATGCCGACGCCGCCGGCGGCGGCCTTGACGATGTTCTTCCGGTCGAGGGCCAGGGACAGGGCCCGGCGGACCTTGAGGTCGCCGAGCGTGCCCTGGAAGTTGAGGACGGCCAGGTTGGACGCGGCGTTGTTGGGGCCGAACAGCACGCTCCCCTTGCCGCTGGCGCGCAGTTGGGCGAGCGAGGCGGAGGGCACCATGTACCCGCCGTCGGCGGTGCCCGAGAGGAAGGTGTTGGACCGGGCGGCGGGGTCCTCGACGAAGATGAACTTCACCCGGTCGGACTTGGGGGTCAGCGACCGGTCCCAGTAGTCGGCGTTCTTCTTGAGGGTGATGCTCGCGCCCTGTGTCCACCGGTCGAGGGCGAACGGGCCGGTGCAGTTGACCGTGCCCTTGGGGGTGCCGTAGTCCTTGCCGGCCTTGGCCAGGGTGGCCGCGCTCTCGATGGTGCCGGGGGAGGCGGCCATGAGCTCGTGCAGGAGGACGTCCGGCCGGGAGAGCCGGAGCGTCACCTCCAGGGGGCCGGTCTTCTCGATGGCGGTGACGTTCTTGAACGCCGAGCCCCAGGGCGATCCGGTCTCCGGGTCCATGTGGCGGCCCAGGGAGGCGACCACGTCGTCGGCGGTCATCGTCGTTCCGTCGTGGAACGTCACGCCGGGCCGCAGGGTGTAGACGAGCGTCCGCGGGTCGGGCTGGGCGTACTTGACCGCGAGACCGGGTTCGATCTTCATGTCGGGCGAGACCCGCAGGAGCTGCTCGCAGACGTTCGCGAGCACGGTGTTCGGCGGGTAGTCGTACGCGAGGGCGTAGTCGAGCGTGTAGGGCTCGGCGTACAGGGACCAGGTGAAGGAGTCCAGGGAGCCCTGCGCGGGCGGCGAGGTGGCGGTGACCTTGTAGCCGCCGGCGGCGGCGGACTGCTGGGGGGAGGCGCCGGAACAGGCGCTGGTGGCCGCGAGTGCGGCGGTACAGGCGAGAAGCGTGATGGTCCTGGGCGTGCGCATGCAGACCCACCCCTTTACGGGTGTAGTGACGGGCGCTGGGGGATGGAGCGAGTATTAATGCGGGAACGTTCCCGCACAAGGGTTTGCGGGAACGGTTTTGCGCAGGTCGCGGGGGTGGCAGCATCAACCCCATGACCGATCTTTCAGGGCATGACGGGGCCGCCTCGCAGCCCGCCCCACGCGTCCGGCTCGTCGACGTGGCCCGCGAAGCGGGACTGTCCAAGACGACCGTCTCGGCGGCGCTCAACGGCACCGGACGGCTCTCTCCCGAGGTGCGGCAGAAGGCGCGCGACACCGCACGCGCCATGGGTTACCGGCCCAACGCCACCGCGCGCCAGCTGCGCACGGGGCGGGCCCGGCTGATCGGATACATGGTCGGGGAGCTCGCCGACACCCCCTGGTCCTTCCTGGAATCTCCGTACTTCGCCAGGCTGACCGGAGCCACCGCCGCGACCGCCCTGAAGCGCGGCTACGCCCTGGTGCTGCTGCCCGCAGGCTCCCTGCAGAGCGAGTGGGCCGGCCTGCCGCTCGACGCGGTGGTCGTGGCCGACCCACTCACCGGCGACCCGGTCGTCGACGATCTGCTCGCCGCCCGGATCCCGGTGTTCAGCGACCGCTCCGTCGAGGGGCGGCCGGGGGCGTACTGGGTGGACGTCGAGGCGGGGCCGGCCGTGTGCGCGGCCATGGACCACCTCCTGGAACAAGGGGCCCGGCGGCCCGCACTGGTGCTGCCCGACAGCGCCACCCGGTTCGATGCGGGGGTGCGCGCCGCCTACGGCGACTGGTGCGCCGCGCACGGCGTGGCGGAGCGGGTCGTGGTCGCGGCGGAGCGGGGCAACGGTCCCGTCGTACGAGCGGTCGAGACCGCCCTGGCGGGTGACGGGGAGGGGCCGGGCCGCGTACGCCCCGACGCCCTCTTCGTCATGGCCGAGGCGAGCCCGCCCCTCGTCCTGGAGGCGGCGCGCCGCCAGGGCTACGAGGTGCCCGGCGACCTCCTCCTGGTCTGTGTGAGCGAGGACGTGACGGCGGAGCACACCGAACCACCCGTGACGACGCTGAGCCTGCGGCCCGAGGCGGTCGCGGAGGCCGGCATCGAACTGCTCGTGGCGGTCCTGGAGGACGGCCGCCGGGAGTCGGGCGGCGTGCTCGTGCCGGCCCGGCTGGACGTACGGGCCTCCTCGGTACGGCGCTCCCGGGCGGCGGCGGACCCCCAGGCGGATGGCCCCCAGGGGGATGACCCCCAGGCGGCGCCGGGCCCTCGGCCGGTGCCGCACCCTCAGGCGGAGTGGACGAGCCTGCCGCCGACGTAGGTCTGCTCCACCCGGGCTTCGGCGATCTCCTCCGGCGGTGCGGCGAAGAGGTCGCGGTCCAGCACGACCAGGTCGGCGAGGTGGCCGGGGCGCAGGCTGCCCGCATCGTCGAGGCCGTTCACATGGGCGGAGCCGGCCGTGTAGGCGGCCAGCGCGGTCGCGAGGTCGAGGCGCTGTTCGGGCAGGAAGACCGGGTTGCCGGTGCCGGCCTCGGGGTCCCTGCGGTTGACGGCGACGTGGATGCCCGCGAGGGGGTCGGGGCTGCTGACGGGCCAGTCGCTCCCGGCGGCCAGCGTTGCGCCGGCCCGCAGCAGATCCCCGAAGGGGTACTGCCAGGCGGTGCGTTCGGGGCCGAGGAAGGGGATGGTCAGCTCGTCCATCTGCGGTTCGTGCGCGGCCCAGAGCGGCTGGATGTTGGCGATGGCGCCGAGCCGGGCGAAGCGGGGGAGGTCGTCGGGGTGCACGACCTGGAGGTGGGCGAGGTGATGGCGGTTGCCGCGCGGGCCGTTGGCGGCGACGGCGGCCTCGAGGGCGTCGAGGGCCTCGCGGACGGCCCGGTCGCCCAGGGCGTGGAAGTGGATCTGGAATCCGAGCGCGTCGAGTGTGGCGGCGTACCCGCGCAGCGCCATCGGCTCGACGAAGCTGAGGCCGGTGTTGGCCGTCGCGCAGCCGCAGCCGTCCAGGTACGGGGCGGTCATGGCGGCCGTGAAGTTCTCGGCGATCCCGTCCTGCATGATCTTCACTGAGCCGGCCCGGAAGCGGCCGTGGCTCAGCTTCTCCCGCAGGGCGACCAGTTCCTCGATCTGCTCGGCGCCCCGCTCCCGGTCCCACCAGAGCGCGCCGGTCACCCGGGCGGTGAGCGAGCCGTCGCGGGCGGCGCTCACGTAGGCGTCCGAGGGATCGGGCTTGCCGCCGAACACGCCGAGCAGCGCGTCCTGCCAGCCGGTGATCCCGAGCGAGTGCAGCAGTTCCTGGGCGCGCAGGAGCCCTGCCAGCCGGTCGGCGGGGGTGCTCGCGGGCACGAGCCGGGAGACCAGCGCCGTGGCACCCTCCTGGAGCACTCCACTGGGACGGCCGTCCGGTTCCCGTTCGATCCGGCCGTCGGCCGGGTCGGGGGTGGCGGCGGTGATCCCGGCGAGCTCGAGCGCCCGCGTGTTGGCCCAGGCGCCGTGGTGGTCCCGGTTGACGAGGAACACCGGCCGGTCCGGGAGTACGGAGTCCAGCAGCTGCCGGGTGGGCAGACCACCGTCGAAGCTCTCCATCGACCAGCCGCCGCCGGTGATCCACGCGTGGTCCGGGTGGGCGTCCGCGTACGCCCGGATCCGGGTCAGGTACTCCGCGACGCCGACCGTCCCCGTCAGATCGCATTCGGCCAGTTCCGTACCACCGTAGACGGCGTGGATGTGGGCATCCTGGAACCCGGGAACCAGCATCTTGCCCGTCAGGTCGACGACCTCGGTGCGGGGGCCGATGAGCTCCCGGACCTCGTCGTGGCCGACGGCCGCGATCCGGTCGCCGACGACGGCGAGCGAGGTCGCCCGGGTGCGGGCCGGATCGACGGTGAAGACGGGGCCGCGGGTGAAGACCAGATCGGCCTTGTCCATACGGAGCTCCAGTACATGAGGCGACGGTTGGTGGGGTCATAGAAGCGGGGCGGCCGTTTACACGTCAATGGTGTTGACGTAAGGTCCAGGCATGTCAGAACGCGTGGTTCCCGAAGGCAGCCGCCGGCGCCAACGCCCCACCAAGCAGGGAGCCGTGCTCTCGGAGCGGCTGATCATCGAGACCGCCCTGCGCCTGGTCGCCCAGCACGGCGCGGCGGCGCTCTCGGCCCGCCGGCTCGGCGCGGCCCTCGGTGCGGATCCCAGCGCGCTCTACCGCTACTTCCGCAACACCGACGCCCTGCTCCTCGCCCTCTCCGACGAGCTGATCGGCCGCGCCCAGGAGGGCTGGACGGCCACCGGCGACTGGCGGGCCGACCTGCGCACCATCGGGCTGCGCATCCACGCCTCCTACCAGTCCAACCCTCAGGCCGCGCTCCTCACGGCGCACCGCACGACAGGGCGCCCGCACGAGACCCGGGCCGTCGAGGCGATCCTCGGCATCCTGCGTTCCGGGGGGTTCCCGGACGCCCTCGCCGTGCGGATCTACCACGCCTTCGTCGACCAGGCCCTGGCCTTCGCCGCCCAGGACGCCGCCGCGCTCGCCCTGCCGGAGGCGGCGCGGGAGTCGGACGAGGAGGTCTGGCACGCGGTGTACGGCAGGCTGTCGCCCGAGACCCATCCGAACATCGCGGCGACCTTCCCGCTGCTCGCCGCCGACATGCGCGGCAGTGGCTACCCCTTCGCCCTGGAGCTGATGCTCGGCGCGATGGCGGCCATCCGCCCGGCCGCTGACGGCAACTGACGGCGACCGGCGGCGACCTGACGACGTGACGGCGGCCGGCGGCGACCTACGGGCGCCCGGCACGCGGAAGAGGGCGGCCGCTCCGTGCGGCCGCCCCTCGTCGCTCCGGTACGTCAGGCGTAGAAGCGGTACACCGCCTGGGCGACGCACGCCGGCTTGTCGGTGCCGTCGATCTCCACCGTCAGGTCCGCGACGACCTCGACACCGCCCTTGACGTCCTCGACGGACGCGATGCGGCCGTGCGTACGGATCTTCGAGCCGACGCGCACGGGGGAGGGGAAACGCACCTTGTTCAGGCCGTAGTTGACCTTCATCGACACGCCCTGGACGTCGAGCAGCTCGCTCCACATCGGGATGAGCAGCGAGAGCGTCAGATAGCCGTGGGCGATGGTGCCGCCGAACGGACCCGCGGCCGCGCGCTCCGGGTCGACGTGGATCCACTGGTGGTCGTCGGTGGCGTCGGCGAAGGTGTCGACCCGCGCCTGGGCGATCTCGACCCAGGCGCTGTGCCCGAGGTCGGCTCCGCTCCGGTTCCTGATCTCGTCGATTCCGTGAACGGTGACGGGCATGGAGGTGCTCCTTGACTGGTGAACGGGGTGAACGGGGTGAACGTCGGGCACGTGGGCAGGGTGGTGAACGGGGTGAGGGGGCGCCGGGCCGGGCTCAGGCGCCGGCGCCGTAGCGTGCCCGGATCGGGTCCTTGAGCAGCTTTCCGGCGGCGTTGCGGGGCAGTTCGGGAGCGAGCACGACGCTCCGCGGGATCTTGTAGCGGGCGAGCCGGCCCTCCAGACGGGCGAGCAGCTCCGCGGCCGTGAGGGCGGATCCCGCGCGCAGGACGACGACGGCCCGCCCGACCTCGCCCCACCGGGGGTCGGGCACGCCGATGACGGCCGCCTCGACCACGTCGGGGTGTTCGAGGAGGGCGTCCTCCACCTCGGCCGGGTAGATGTTCTCCCCGCCCGAGATGATCATGTCCTTCAGGCGGCCGACGAGCCGCACGTAGCCGTCGGCGTCGACGGTGGCCACGTCGCCGGAGCGGAACCGGCCCCCGTCGAGGAAGGCGCCCTCCGTCGCCTCCGGCAGGTTCCAGTAGCCGGGGGTGACGTTCGGCCCCGAGACCACCACCTCGCCCTCCTCGCCGGGCCCGGTGTCCTCGCCCGAGGGCCGCAGGACCCGTACGTCGGTGAAGAAGTGCGGCACGCCCGCGGAACCGGCGTGCGCCAGTGAGTCGGCCCGGTCGAGGACCAGGGCTCCCGGCGCGGTCTCCGTCATGCCGTACCCCTGGACGAAGGCCAGGCCGCGGTCCAGATAGGCGCGCGCCGTGCGGAGCGGCACCGGGGCGCCGCCGCACAGCAGGGTGCGCAGGCTCGACAGGTCCGCGCCGGCCCACCCGGGCGCGGCGGCGATCGCGTCGTACATCGTCGGTACCCCGAACATGCAGGTCACCCGGTGCTGTTCGACGAGCCGCAGGCTGCGCTCCGCGTCGAAGGAGGACTCCAGGACGACCGTGCCGCCCTTGAGGAGGGCGGGCAGGCAGCTCATGTTCAGCGCGGCGGTGTGGAACAGCGGCGCGGAGACCAGGGCCACCTCGTCCCCGGCGAGATCGGTGTCGACCAGCACGTTGAGGCTGTTCCAGACGATGTTGCCGTGGGTGAGGACGGCGCCCTTGGAGCGGCCGGTGGTGCCCGAGGTGTACATGATGAGGCACACGTCCTCGTGCCCCACCTCCTCGTCGACCGGCTCCGCCGGAGCTGCCGCGAGCAGGTCCTCGTACGGCAGCCCCGGACCCGAGTCGACGGCGAGGAGCGTGGAGATGCCCGAGCCCGCGGCGAGTTCGGCCACCCGCCCCTCCGGTGTCCTGGCGTGCACCAGGACCCGGCTGTCCGAGTCGTTCAGCTGGTGCAGCAACTCGGGCTCTGCGAGCCGGGTGTTGAGCGGGACGAAGACCGCCCCGAGCATCCCGGTCGCGAAGAGTGTCTCCAGGTACGCGGGATGGTTGGGGCCGAGGTAGGCGACCCGGTCCCCGCGCCCGACTCCGGCCCCGCGCAGGGCGTGGGCGAGGCGGGTGCAGCGGTCGTGGAGTTCGGCGTAGCGGACCGCGCGGCCCTCGTGCAGGAGGGCGGTGCGCCGGGGAGTCTTCCGGCTGCGGCGGGCGGGCCAGGAGCCGATGCCCTGGTTTCGCATGGGTGCCCCTCAGCTTCGGGTGAGACCGAGCAGCGCGGCCGCGTTCTCCTTGAGGATCTTCGGACGCACCTCGTCCTTGATCGGGAGCTCGGCGAAGTCGGCCAGCCAGCGGTCCGGTGAGAGGAGGGGATAGTCGGAGCCGAACAGCACCTTGTCCTTCAACAGGGTGTTGGCGTACTGGACCAGGCTGGGCGGGAAGTACTTGGGGGACCACCCGGAGAGGTCGATGTACACCTGCGGCTTGTGCGTGGCCACCGCGAGCGCCTCGTCCTGCCACGGGAAGGACGGGTGGGCGAGGATGATCCGCATCCCGGGGAAGTCCGCGGCGACGTCGTCCACGTCCATGGGGTTGGAGTACTTCAGCCGGACGCCGCCGCCGCCGGGAGCGCCCGCGCCGATGCCGGTCTGGCCCGTGTGGAAGACCGCGATGGCACCGGCGTCCTCGATCGCCTCGTACAGCGGGTACGCCATCCGGTCGTTGGGGTGGAACGCCTGGAGGTTCGGGTGGAACTTGAAGCCGCGGACCCCGAACTCCTCGACGAGGCGCTTGATCTGACGGACCGCCGCCTTGCCCTTGTACGGATCGACCCCGGCGAAGGGGATGATCACGTCCGGGTTCGCCAGGGCCGCCTCGGCGATCTCCTCGTTCGGTACCGGCGGCGTGCCGGTGGCCGATTCCGCGTCGACGGTGAAGACCACGCACGCCATCCGGCGCTCGCGGTAGTACGCGGCGATCTCCGGCAGCGTGGGATGGCGGTGCCCGGCTTTGAAGTAGGCGCCCGCGGCCTGGTCGAGCTCGGAGGAGAGCGAGGCGCAGCCCTTCGCGGAGACCTCCGCGTGGGTGTGGACGTCGATGGCGACGAGCTCGTCGGGATTCAGCACGGTCGTGCTCCTCACAGCTGCGGGGCGGGGATGCCGAAGGTCTCGGGGGTGCGGCCCACCGTCAGCGGCCAGGCCGCCGCGATGGCCTCGGCGCTCCAGCCGCCGTCGGCGTACGCGACCGACACCTCCTGCGGGTGCGACCACAGGGCGAGCTTGTCGCCGCCGATGCCGATGCACTGGCCGGTGATCCCGGCGGAGGCGTCCGAGGCGAGGAAGGACACCAGGCCCGCGACGTCCTCGGGCGTGCCGAAGCCCTCGCCCTTGCGCAGGCTGTCGGGGAAGGCGGTGCCCTCCTGCTCCAGCGCCTCGACGTGCGGGGCGAAGGCGGGGATGGTCTGCGTCATCGCCGTCGCGGCGACCGGGATGACGGCGTTCGCGGTGATGCCGGCCCGGGCCAGCTCCATGGCCCACGTACGCACCATCGCGGCGATGCCGGCCTTGGCGGCCGCGTAGTTGGTCTGGCCGAAGTTGCCGCGCTGCCCGGCGGGGGAGCCGGCGACGACGATCCGGCCCCCCTCGCCCTGGGCCCGCATCCGTTCGACGGCGGCGCGGACGCAGGTGAAGGTGCCGCGCAGGTGCACCTGGACGACGGTGTCGAAGTCCTCGTCCGTCATCTTCCAGAGCACCCGGTCCCGCAGGACGCCGGCGTTGGTGACCATGGCGTCGAGCCGGCCGTAGCTGTCGACCGCGCGGGCGACGAGGGCCTCTGCGGCCTCGGTGGAGCCGACCGGCACCACCTCGGCGACGGCGCGGCCGCCGGTCGCGGTGATCTGCTTCACGGCCGCGTCGGCCGCTTCGGCGTCCACGTCGTTGATCACGACGGCCGCGCCCGCGGTGGCGAGCGAGCGGGCGTAGGCGAGGCCGAGGCCACGGCCGCTGCCGGTGACGACGGCGACCTTGCCGGAGAGATCCAAGTGAGCCATGAGAGGGGGTCCTTCCCGTGATCCGGGTGCGGGACGCGGAGAGCCGCGGCCTGGGGCACGCACCGGTCGCGCCAAAGCTAGGCATAATTTTGTCTGCGGTCAATGAAGTGCCGAATGTAGATCGCCGTGGGCGGGTCCCGCGCCTACGCTGTCCCCGTGACCCCTCCCGACCCGAAGCGGCAGCCGGAAGCCGAGCCCGGCGCGGCCGGCCCCAACACCCCGGCCCGCCCCCAGTCCCTGATGCTGACCTTCTTCGGCATCCACGTCCTCGGCACCGGAACCGCCCTGTCCTCGGCGAGCGTGATCGACGCCTTCGCCCGCGTCGAGGTGGGCGAGGACGCCGTCCGCTCGACCCTGACGCGGATGGTCGGCCGCGGCCTGCTCGCGCGGCACCGGCGCGGTCGCCGGATGTACTTCTCCCTCACGGCGCGGGCGGCCGCGGTGCTCGCCGACGGGGAGGAGCGCGTCCAGCGGACGGGTGCCGTCAACCGGGCCTGGGACGGCACCTGGACCCTGGTCGGCTTCTCACTGCCCGAGTCCTGGCGCCGCGAACGGCACGACCTGCGCTCCCGGCTCGTCTGGGCGGGCTTCGGCCCGCTGCAGAGCGGCCTGTGGATCGCCCCCGGACACGTGGACGTCGCGCCCCTCGCGCAGGAGCTCGGGTTCGGGGACCGTATCAGGGCGTTCCACGCGGAAGCGGCCGCCCCCACCGAGGCCGGGCCCCTGCTCCGCAGCGCCTTCGACGTCGACGCGATCGCCGAGGGCTACCGGTCCTTCCTCGCCCGCTGGGGCGACGGTACCGCGCCCGCCGAAGCGCACGACGACCTGGGCCGCCTGCTCCTGCTGCACACCGACTGGCTCGACCTGGTGCGCGGCGACCCGCACCTGCCCGCCGAGCACCTGCCCGAACGGTGGCCCGCCGAGCCCGCCGAAGCGCTGTTCCGCGAGCTCTCCGACCGCTTCGCCCCGGGGTCGCGGCGGATCGCGCAGGAGATCCTCGACCGCTGGGAGCCGGAGGCGTAGCCCGGGGCCACCCGGCTCGGGCGGGCGCCGGGTGCCTTATGTCAACACCCTTGACCTTGGTGTGCGGCGAAGGGTCTCATGGGCGGCACCTCGGAGGGTCCGTGCGTTCGGGCGCCTCCGCGATCCGAAGGAACCCCCATGGACCACCTCACCTCGCTCAGGGACGCCGAGCCCCGCCCGTTCTGGCTCGACGACCCCCGCCGCCCGCAGGCCACCCCCGCCCTCGTCGGCGCAGCCAGCTGCGATCTGCTCGTCGTCGGCGGCGGCTACACCGGCCTGTGGACGGCCCTCCTCGCCAAGGAGCGCGACCCCTCCGCCGACGTGGTGCTCATCGAGGCGGACGAGGCCGGCGGCGCCGCTTCCGGCCGCAACGGCGGCTTCTGCGAGTCCAGCCTCACGCACGGCCTGCACAACGGTCTCCAGCGCTGGCCCGGGGAGATCGACCTCCTGGAACGGCTCGGGCGGGAGAACCTCCAGGCCATCGAGGACGCCGTGGAGCGCCACGGGATCGACTGCGACTGGGAGCGCACCGGCTCCATCGTCGTGGCCACCGAGCCGTACCAGCTCGCCGGCCTCGCGGAGGAGGCCGAGGCCGCCGCCCGCTACGGAGCCGCGCCGGTCCTGCTCGACGGCGAGTCCGTCCGGGCCGAGATCGACTCCCCGACCTTCCTCGGCGGCCTGTGGAACAAGGACGACGTGGCCATGGTCAACCCGGCCGGGCTCGCCTGGGGACTCAAGAAGGCCTGCCTCGCCCTGGGCGTCCGGATGTACGAGCACACCCCCGCCACCTCGCTCGACGAGCACGGGGCCGTGATCGGCGTCGGCACCCCCTACGGCCGGATCACCGCGCGGCGCGTCGCGCTCGCCACCAACGCCTACCCCTCGCTGGTCCGGCGCCACCGCCCGTACACCGTCCCCGTGTACGACTACGCGCTGATGACCGAGCCGCTGACCGCAGAACAGCTCGCCTCCGTCGGCTGGACGCGGCGCCAGGGCTTCGCGGACAGTGCGAACCAGTTCCACTACGTCCGGCTCTCCGCGGACAACCGCATCCTGTGGGGCGGATACGACGCCGTCTACCACTACGGCGGGCGCGTCCGTGCCGAACACGACCGGCGGCCCGAGACGTTCGCCACCCTCGCCCGCCACTTCTTCACGACGTTCCCGCAGTTGGAGGGTGTGCGCTTCACCCACAGCTGGGGCGGAGCCATCGACACCAGCACCCGCTTCTGCGTGTTCTTTGACACGAGTCACCACGGGAAGGTCTCCTACGCCGCCGGGTTCACCGGCCTCGGCGTCGGCGCCAGCCGCTTCGCCGCCGAGGTGATGCTCGACCTCCTGGCGGGCGAGCGCACCGAGCGCACCGACCTGGAGATGGTCCGCCGCAAGCCGCTGCCGTTCCCGCCCGAGCCGGTCCGTTCCCTCGGCATCGGCATCACCAAGTGGTCCATGGCCCGCGCCGACCTCAACGAGGGCCACCGCAACCTCTGGCTGCGCAGCCTCGACCGCTTCGGCCTCGGCTTCGACAGCTGACGCCGGCGCCGGCGCCGACGCCCCACGGCGCGGTCCCGTTCCCCTTCCCTTCCGCATCCCCTTCCTTACGCACGACGTGCGCCCGCCGAGCCGCTGCCGCCGACCCCCACACCGCGCACGACCCCCTGCGGGAGGTGCGGGAGAACTTCCCGGCGTAGGAAGCCCGTTCGCCCCTCCGCAGTTCCTCCGTGCTGTTCGCCCTGCCCCGGCCGGAATACCCGGCCGGGGCGTTCGTCGTGCCGTCCGTCGTCGCGTACGCCGTGGACGGGTCGCGACCGGCCGCTACTCCCCGGGCGTCCGCATGCCCCTGGCGCGGGCGATCCGCGACGCCGCGTCGGAGCCGAGGAGGTCGAGGACCTCGCGGGCACGGCGCGGCCGGGCGGAGGCGGTCAGCACGCCCCCGCTGAACACTGAGCTGATGGCGGTGTCGCCCGGCAGCGGGCCGATGACGGCGACGCCCGGCAGGTCCATCAGCTCGCTGTGCTGCTGAAAGGCGAGGTCGGCCCGGCCGGACGACAGCAGACTGCCGGCGGGCACCCCCGGTGGGGCCTGGACGAGCCGGTCCGCGAGCGTGCCGGCGAGGTCCAGCCGGGTGATCAGCTCGATGAGGGACGTACCGCTGGGGCCCGTGGAGTAGGCGACCTTCTTCGCGGACAGGAGGGCGGCTCGCAGGTCGGCTTCCGAGCCGAGCGCCGGAACCGGTGTCCCCTCCGGAACGGCGGCGACGACCTGGGATACCCACAGCGGACGCACCGTACCCCCGAGGACGTGCCCTTCCTCCTCCAGCTCGGCCAGTGCTCCGTCGGCGAGCACGAGCAGGTCCGCCTCGGCGCCCGCGCGCACCCGCCGCGCGATCTCGACGCCGCCGGCGGACTCGAAGCGCACCGGAATCCCGTGGGCGAGTCGGAAGTGTTCGGAGAGCTCGCCCACTATCGGCCGCGTCGCCATCGAGGACAGCCCAGAGATCTCTTGGTTCACGTCGTCTCCCTTGGTGTCCGGCAGATCGTACGACGCCCGGTCGGGCCGCGGGGCACCCGTCTGCGAGACTGCCCGCGTGAGCACAACCCGGAGCACCGCGGCTGGAAAGGTCCTCAAGGTCCTCTCCGCCTTCGATCGCGAACACCCGTCGCAGACCCTCTCGCAGATCGCCCAGCGCACGGGCATGGCCTTGAGCACCACGCACCGCGTGGTCGCGGAGCTGGCGGAATGGGGAGCGCTGGAGCGGGGGGAGGACGGCGCGTGGCACGTCGGACTGAGGCTCTGGGAGATCACCTCGGGATGCCCCCGCACCCAGATCCTGCGCGATGCGGCCCTGCCGTTCATGCAGGACCTCTACGAGGCGACTCACGAGAACATCCAACTCGCGGTGCGCGAGGGCACTGAGCTCGTGTTCGTGGAACGGATCACCGGACACCGGTCGGTCCAGCTGCTGACGACGGTCGGGACCCGGTTCCCCGTCGTCTCCACCGGGATGGGCCGGGTGCTGCTCGCGCACGCACCACGTGACATCCAGGAGGAGGTCCTCGAAGCGCCGCTGCGCGCCTGGACCCCGCACACCGTCACCGACCCGAAGACGCTGCGCGCGCAACTGGACCGCATCCGCCGCGAGCAGGTCTTCATCAGCGACCGGCAGCTCTCGCAGGGCACGGTCGCGGTGGCGGCGCCCGTACGGATCGGCCGGACCGGGCCCGTCAGCGCCGCCTTGGGGATCGTCGTCGCGGCGAGCGGCACGAGCGGCACGAGCGGCACGAGCAACGTGCGCGGGCTGCGCGAGCCCCTTCTGCGGGCCGTCCACGGGATCTCCGACGAGCTCGGCCGACGGGCCCACGCGACGGTCTGAGCTTCGAGCGGGCTTCCGCCTGACGGAAACACCGGCGACCGGCGGTGGCTCCGGGTGCCAACGTTCGGGGTGTTCGGAACGTTCGCAGTTGCTCAGGAGATGACATGGCCGACGCCACCGTCGACACCGTTGCCTCGGTTCCCGTCGCCATCGTCGGCGGTGGTCCGGCCGGCTTGATGCTGGCCCACCGGCTCGGGCGCGCGGGGATCGGGACGATCGTGATCGACACCCGCTCCCGGCGCGAGATCGAAACCACGCAGCGGGCCGGCATCCTCGAAGCCGACGCGGCCCGGGACCTGGTCGAAACCGGCGTCTGCGACCGGGTTCTGCGCGAGGGCCACGAGCACGAGGGCGTCGAGATCCGGTTCGCCGGCCGCCCGCACCGCATCGACTTCAAGGAGCTGGTGGGACGGTCGGTGTGGCTGTACCCGCAGACCGACGTGTTCACCGACCTGGCCGATGCCCGGGACCGCGACGGCGGCACGGTGCACTTCGGCGTCAAGGACACCGAGGTCCTCGACATCACGACCGGCGCCCCCCGGGTCCGCTACACGGCGCCCGACGGGTCCCGCCACGAGATCCGGGCCCGGTACGTGGTCGGTGCCGACGGGTCGCGCAGCATGTGCCGCCATCTCGTGCCCGAGGACCGCAGGGTGCGCTACGGCAAGGAGTACCCCTTCGCCTGGTTCGGCATCATGGCCGAGGCGCCGACGAGCGCGCCCGAGCTGGTCTACGCCCACTCCGAGCACGGGTTCGCGCTGATCAGCCAGCGCACCGAGACCGTTCAGCGGATGTACTTCCAGTGCGACCCCGACGAGTCCGTCGACGCCTGGCAGGACGACCGCATCTGGGAGACGCTCCAGGCCCGGGTGGCCGGTGAGGACGGGTTCCGCCTCCAAGAGGGGCCGATCCTCGAGAAGACGGTGCTGCGGTTCCGCTCGTTCGTGCAGGAGCCGATGCGCTGGGGCTCGATGGTGCTCGCGGGCGATGCCGCGCACACGGTGCCGCCGACCGGCGCACGAGGGCTCAACCTCGCGCTGCACGACGTGAAGGTGCTGGCCGATGTCCTGGTGCGGGCCCTCGGCGGCGCGGGTGAGGGCGCGCTGGACGAGTACCAGCCGCGCGCCCTGCAGCGGGTCTGGCGGGCACAGAACTTCTCCTCCTGGATGACCCAGTTGCTGCACACCGCGCCCGGCGGCACGCCGTTCGACCTGCGGCGCCAGCTCGGCGAGCTCGACAACGTGGTGGGCACCCGGGCCGGGCGCGCCTATCTCGCCGAGCAGTACACCGGCTGGCCCGCCGGCTCCCGGGCCTGACCCCGACGACCAGCAGGAGAGAACACATGATCATCGACTGTCACGGTCACTTCACCACCGCGCCGCCGCAGTTGGCGCGGTGGCGGGACCGGCAGGTGGCCGCGATCGGCGCCGCCGGACAGGCGCCCGATCCCGGCGACCTGGTCATCACCGACGAGGACCTGCGTCACGCGATCGAGTCCAACCAGCTCCGGTTCATGGACGAACGCGGCAGCGACCTGACGATCTTCTCCCCGCGCGCCAGCTTCATGGCCCACCACATCGGCGACTTCGAGGTCTCCTCGGTGTGGGCGCGGATCTGCAACGACCTGATCCACCGGGTCTGCACGCTCTACCCCGACCGCTTCGCCATGGGCGCCATGCTGCCGCAGTCGCCGGGCGTCGACCCCGCGACCTGCCTGCCCGAACTGCGCCGCGCGGTCGAGGAACTCGGCGCGGTGGCGGTCAACCTCAACCCCGACCCGTCGGGCGGCAAGTGGACCGCGCCGCCGCTGACCGACCGCAGCTGGTACCCGGTGTACGAGGCGATGGCCGCGTACGACATACCCGCCATGATCCACGTCAGCACCTCGTGCAACCCGGCGTTCCACACCACCGGCGCCCACTACCTCAACGCCGACACCACGGCGTTCATGCAGCTCGTCCAGGGCGATCTGTTCGCCGACTTCCCGACGCTGCGCTTCGTGATCCCGCACGGCGGCGGCGCGGTGCCCTACCACTGGGGCCGCTTCCGCGGCCTGGCGATGGCGCTGGGCCGGCCGGACCCCGAGACGCTGCTGGACAACGTCTTCTTCGACACCTGCGTCTACCACCAGCCCGGCATCGACCTGCTCACGCAGGTGATGCCCAGCCGCTCCGTCCTGTTCGCCAGCGAGATGATCGGCGCGGTCCGCGACATCGACCCCCGCACCGGTCACCACTTCGACGACACGAAGCGGTACGTCGAGGCCACCGCGCACCTCTCCGACGGGGAACGCGCCGCCGTCTACAGCGGCAACGCCCTGCGCGTGTACCCCCGGCTCGCCGCCCGCCTCGCCGCGGCCGGCCACTGAATCCCAGGAGAAGAAGCATGGAACACACCGAGTTGGGTGTCGTCCACACATCGATCACCCGCGCCGATCCCCAGGCCGTCGCCGCACTGTCGGCCTTCGGAGTCGCGACGATCCACGAGGCCATGGGCCGGGTGGGCCTCATGCGCCCCTACCTGCGCCCCGTCTACCCCACGGCCCGCATGTGCGGGACCGCGGTGACCGTGCTGCTGCAGCCCGGTGACAACTGGATGTTCCACGTCGCCGCCGAGCAGATCCGCGAAGGCGACGTCGTGGTCGCGGCCTGCACGACCGAGAGCGAGGACGGCTTCTTCGGCGACCTGCTCGCCACCTCCTTCCGCTCCCGGGGATGCCGAGGCCTCGTCATCGACGGCGGTGTCCGCGACGTGGCCGACCTGGAGGAGATGGACTTCCCGGTCTTCTCCCGGGCGATCAACGCCAAGGGCACGGTCAAGGCCACGCTCGGGTCCGTCAACGTGCCGGTGGTCTGCGCCAACGCCCTGGTAAGGCCCGGCGATGTCGTCGTGGCGGACCGCGACGGCGTCGTGGTGGTGCCGCGCGAGCGGGCCGCCGAGGTCGCCGAGGCCTCGGCCCGGCGCGAGGCCGCCGAGGAGGGCAAGCGCGCGCGGTTCCGTGCGGGCGAGCTCGGCCTGGACCTGTACGGCATGCGCGGCCCGCTGGCCGGGCTCGGGCTGCGCTACGAGGACTGAGGAGGACCGAGGATGACGACCCATCGCAAGACCCCCGGCTGGCTGGACTGGTACGCCGCTCCGAGCCGGCCGCGGTTCCAGGTGCCCGAGGGCGCAGTCGACGCGCACTGCCACGTCTTCGGCCCGGGGGAGCGGTTCCCGTTCGCCCCGGAGCGGAAGTACACCCCCGGCGACGCGTCCAAGGAGCAGCTCTCCGAGTTGCGCGACCACCTGGGCTTCGCCCGCAACGTGGTGGTCCAGGCGACCTGTCACGGCGCGGACAACAGCGCGATGACCGACGCCCTGCGCGCCTCGGGAGGCCTGGCCCGGGGGGTCGCGACGGTGCGGCCCGACATCTTGGACGCGCAGGTGCGGGAACTGCACGAGGCCGGCGTCCGCGGCGTACGGTTCAACTTCGTCAAGCGGCTCGTCGACGCGGCGCCACGGCAGGACCTGTGGGACGTCGTGGAGCGCATCGCACCCTACGGATGGCACGTCGTCGTCTACTTCGAGGCGGCCGACCTCGCCGACCTGCGCGACTTCTTCCTCTCCATCCCGGTACCGCTGGTCATCGACCACATGGGCCGGCCGGATGTCACCAAGGACCCGCACGGCCCGGAGTTCGAGGCGTTCTTGAACTTCATGCGGGCGCGGCCGGACATCTGGTGCAAGGTGACCTGCCCGGAGCGCCTGTCGGTGAGCGGCCCGCCCGCCCTCGACGGGGAGCAGCAGGCCTACCGCGACGTCGTCCCGTTCGCCCGGCGCGTGGTCGAGGAGTTCCCCGACCGGGTGCTGTGGGGCACCGACTGGCCGCACCCGAACCTCACCGGCCACATGCCCGACGACGGTCTGCTCGTCGACTTCGTCCCGCACATCGCGCCGACGCCGCAGCTCCAGCGGGGGCTGCTCGTCGACAACCCGATGCGGCTGTACTGGCCGGACGCCGACCGACCCACCGCCTGATCGGAGGCAGACCATGTCACTGGACAAGACCTACAAGCTCGTTCCGGGTACGACCATCTTCGACACGGAGCAGTCCGCGCGGGGGTACCAGCTCAACCAGTTCTGCATGTCGCTGATGACGGCGGAGAACCGTGAGCTCTACCTCGCCGACGAGCGCGCCTACCTGGACGCGTGGCCCCTGCGGGAGGAGCAGAAGCAGGCGCTGCTCGACCGCGACCTCAACGCGGCGATGCACGAGGGCGGGAACATCTACTTCCTGGCCAAGTGGGGCGCGACGCTGGGGCTGTCGTTCCAGCAGATGGCGGGCTCGATGACCGGCATGACCGAGCAGGAGTACCGCTCCATGATGGTCGGCGGAGGCCGGCCGGTCGAGGGCAACCGGATCGACCACGCCGTCCTCGACTCGGCGTACGCCGACGCGGCGGCGCCGGCCGAGCACGCCACGATCACCGGCGCGGTCTTCACCTCGCACGTACCGGCGATCGGCGCGGCGATGGACCACCAGAAGACCGGCGAGCCCTACTGGAGGCCGGTCTTCGAGGGCTACGAGTTCTCCAAGCAGTGGCAGAAGGAGAACCTTCCCGACGTGATCTTCCTGGTCTACAACGACCACGCCTCCACGTTCGACCTGTCGCTGATACCGACCTTCGCGCTGGGCACCGGAGCGGCGTACGCCACCGCCGACGAGGGCTACGGCCCCCGCCCGGTCCCGGGCATCGAGGGCGACCCCGACCTGGCCGCGCACCTCGCGCACTCGCTCATCAGGGACGACTTCGACCTCACGCTGGTCAACGAGATGACGGTCGACCACGGCCTGACGGTCCCGCTGTCGCTGATGTTCGGGGACGTCGAGAAGTGGCCGTGCAAGGTGATCCCGTTCCACGTGAACGTGGTGCAGTACCCCGTGCCCTCGGGCGCCAGGTGCTTCGAACTCGGCCGGGCGCTGCGCAGGGCGATCGAGTCCTACGACCGGCCGCTCAAGGTGCAGGTGTGGGGTACCGGCGGCATGAGCCACCAGTTGCAGGGCCCGCGTGCGGGCCTCATCAACCGGGAGTGGGACAACGCCTTCCTCGACCGGCTGATCGCGGACCCGGTCGGGCTGTCGCAGGTGCCGCACCTGGAGTACGTGGAGGAGGCGGGCTCGGAGGGCATCGAGCTGGTCATGTGGCTGATAGCCCGCGGGGCGTTGAGCGACCTCGACGGGTCCGGGGACATCGAGCTCAAGCACCGCTTCTACCATGTGCCGGCGTCCAACACCGCCGTCGGCCACCTGATTGTGGAGAACCACCCGCGGGCCCAGGAGCCCGCCGCGAAGGAGTTGCCGTGACCGACGACAGGACCATCCGGATCGCCCTGGCCGGAGGCGGTGCCTTCGGAGCCAAGCACGCGGCCGCGCTCAGGCGGATCGACGGCGTCGAGGTGGCCGCCGTCGTGAGCAGCAGCTTCGAAAGCGCCCGGAAGTTCGCCGCGGAGCAGGGAATCGGCCGCGGCGTCGCGACCTTGGAGGAGGTGCTGGCGATGGACGACATCGACGCCGTCATCCTCGCCACGCCCACCCCCCTGCACGCCGAGCAGACGCTGGCCTGCCTCGAAGCGGGCAAGCACGTCCAGGTCGAGATCCCGCTGGCGGATTCCCTGGGGGACGCCGAGGCGTGCCTGGAGGCGCAGCAGCGCACCGGACTGGTGGCGATGGTGGGGCACACCCGGCGCTTCAACCCGAGCCACCAGTGGGTACGGCGCCGGGTCCAGGCCGGCGACTACGCCATCCAGCAGATGGACGTGCAGACCTACTTCTTCCGCCGCACCAACCTCAACGCCCTGGGCCGGCCGCGCTCCTGGACCGACCACCTGCTGTGGCACCACGCCGCACACACCGTCGACCTGTTCGCCCACCAGACCGGCTCGCCGATCGTGCAGGCCAACGCGCTCCAGGGCCCGGTCCACCCCGAGCTCGGCATCGCGATGGACATGTCGATCCAGCTCCGCGCGGAGAACGGCGCGCTGTGCACCCTGTCGCTGTCCTTCAACAACGACGGGCCGCTCGGCACGTTCTTCCGCTACATCGGCGACACCGGCACCTACGTCGCGCGCTACGACGACCTGGCCACCGGCAAGGACGAGCCGATCGACGTGAGCGGGGTCGACGTCTCGATGGACGGCATCGAACTGCAGGACCGCGAGTTCGTCGCCGCCATCCGCGAGGGCCGCGAGCCGAACTCCTCGATCGCCCAGGTGATGGCCTGCTACCGGACACTGGCTGCTCTGGAGGCGCAGCTCGCCACCCTCCAGGCCCCCTGACCGGGGCGCCGCGGGACGCACGTCCGGAAAGCCCCGGGGGGAGCTGACCGGACGTGCGCGCGGTCGTAGCCTCCGGTCATCGCCCTTGACCCGGAAATGCGGGCAGGGAGGCCGGCGCCGACCGCGCGATACCGCTCGGAGTCCGTGCAGGTCGAGCGTCGCCATCAGCTTCCGCGCACGCAGGCCAGGACCGCCTCCGTCCTCAGCCCGAGACGGCCTCGGCCCAGCCGCGGTTGACGGTCTCTCTCGCCTTCTCCGTCTGCGCCTCCGTCGGAAACGTCGGGGTGCCCTCGACCGTCGGCAGTTTCTCCGCGGCGGCCTTGTCGAGCGTGCCGTCCTTCTTCATCGCTTCCATGAGGACGGGGCGTGCGTAGGCGCCGAGTCGGAGGTTCTGGCCCTCCGGGCTGAAGACGTACTCCTGCCACAGACGTGCCGCCGCCGGGTGCGGGGCGTCCTTGTTCACTCCGTGCGCGTAGTACTCGGCGAAGCCGCCGTCGAAGGGGATGGCGGTCCGCCAGTCGACATCCGCGCCCTTCTCACGGAATTCGTCGGCGTATCCGAGGTTGAGGAAGTCCCAGTCGATGCTGATCGGGGTCTGGCCGTTCGCGATCGTCGCCGGAGTGGATTCGACCGGGATGAAGTTCCCGTTCTTGCTGAGCTCGGCGAAGAAGTCGATACCGGGCTGGATGTCGTCGAAGGACCCCCCGTTCGCCAGGGCCGCCGCATAGACTCCGGCGAAGGCGGAGCCGGACTTGGTGGGGTCGCCGTTGAGCGTGACCTGGCCCTTGTACTCGGGCTTGCGCAGGTCCGCGAAGGTCGCTGGGCAGGTCTTGACGCGCTGGGCGTCACAGCCGATCGAGACGTAGCCTCCGTAGTTGTTGTACCAGCGGGCCCGCGGGTCCTTCTGTTCTTCGGGGATCTGGTCGTACGCGGCGACCTCGTACGGCGCGAGCAGGCCCTGCCGGGCCGCGGACTGCGCGAACGAGCCCCCCACGTCGATCACGTCGGGGGCGCGGCCCTCGCCCCTGTGCTCCTTCAGGGCGTTGACCTCGTCCTGGCTGGTCCCCTCCGGGTTCTCCGTCGTGACCTTGATCCCGTATTTCTGCTCGAAGCCGTCGATCAATGCGCCGTAGCCGGCCCAGTCCCTCGGGAGCGCGATCGTGTTCAGCGTGCCCTCCTTCCTGGCCGCTGCGGTCAGTGCCGCCATGCCGCCGGCGTCCACCGCCGAGGTGGCCACCGCGGGTGCTCTCGGTGGGGCGGGAGGCTCGTCGCTGCAGCCACCGAGGGGCGCCGCCGCGAGGGCCAGGCAGGCGGCGACGGAGACTGTCCGGACACGAGGTGCGGGCACGAAGGCTCCATAACGGGCGGTCGCGTACTGGTCGAGGCCAGCGTACGTTCGGCGGCCCCGGCGGCGCAGTCCCAGACGGTGGTGTCCGCCGTCTTCCCTTCGGCTGCCCTACCGGCGCGCTCTCAGACCCCCTCGTCGTCCCACCCGGCCAGGAGAGCCTCGCCCAGATCCACCCCGGGAGGGGCGGCCCCGCCGTGGAGGGCCTGCTCACTCCAGATGATCTTTCCGCGGGCGGTGTAGCGGGTGCCCCAGCGCTCGGCGAACTGCGCGACGAGGAACAGGCCGCGGCCGCCCTCGTCGGTAGCCTCGGCCCGGCGTAGGTGCGGGGAGGTGCTGGACCCGTCGGAGACCTCGCAGACCAGGCTGCGGTCGTACAGCAGCCTCACCCTGATGGGCTCGGTGCCGTAGCGGATGGCATTGGTGATCAGCTCGCTGAGGATGAGTTCCGTGGTGAAGGCTATGTCCTCCAGGCCCCAGTCCGACAGCCGGCGGGCGCAGGCGTTGCGCACCGGGGACACCGCCGCCGGGTCGGGGGGCACGTCCCACTCGGCGATCCGCGCGGGATCCAGTCGGCGGGTGCGGGCCACCAGCAGTGCGACGTCGTCGCTGGGCCTGGTGGGCAGCATCGCGTTGATCACCACGGTGCAGGTTTCCTCGGGGGTACGGGCGGGCCCCGCCAGGGCGGCGCGCAGCGCTGCGAGGCCCGCGTCCGGATCGCGGTCGCGGCTCTCGATCAGCCCGTCGGTGAAGAGTGCCAGCCGGGAGCCTTCGGGCAGTGTGATCGTCATGGTTTCCACGGGCAGGCCCGCGCCCAGGCCCAGCGGCGGGGAGACCGGCACCTCGGGGAAGGATACGGTCCCGTCGGGGCCGACCAGGGCGGGGCCCGGATGCCCGGCGGTGGCGGCGGTCACCTGCCCCGAGACGGGATCGTAGATGGCGCACAGGCAGGTGGCTCCGGTGATGCCTTGCCACTCCTGTTCGTCGGTGTCGATGTGGGCGACCAGCTCGTCCAGGTGGCTCAGGAGTTCGTCCGGGGGCAGGTCGAGGGTGGAGAAGTTGTACACGGCGGTGCGCAGGCGGCCCATGGTGGCGGCGGCGTGCAGACCGTGGCCGACGACGTCGCCGACGACCAGGGCCACCCGGGTGCCGGGCAGCGGGATGACGTCGAACCAGTCACCGCCCACCCCGGCCTGGGCGGCCAGATAGCGGTGCGCGACCTCGACGGCGGACTGCTCCGGTACGCCCCGGGGCAGCAGGCTGCGCTGCAGGGTGACGGCCATGGTGTGCTCGCGGGTGTAGCGGCGGGCGTTGTCGACGGACAGTGCCGCCCTGGCGGTCAGCTCCTCGGCGAAGGACACGTCCTCCTCGTCGAACGGCGGGGAGTCCTCCCCCCGCCAATAGCCGGCCATCCCCAGTACCACGCCCCTTGCCCGCAGGGGCACGACGATCAGGGAGTGGATGCCGCGGTCCAGGATCTGCAGGGCGTTGGCCTGGTCCTGGGACCGCCAGCGGTGGGTGGCGCGCAGGTCCGCCTCCAGGACCGCATGGCCGCCGGCCAGCCCGGCGGCCATGGGACCGGTGGGAGCGAACCGGATCAGCTCGCCGACGGCGGAGAGCGGGTGGTCGCCCTGCAGGCCGGCGATGGCGGTGCGGCGCATCTCGGTGTTCGCTTCGGGTGGCTCCTCGCCGCGCAGCACCGGGTCCAGCAGGTCGACGGTGACCACGTCGGCGAACCGCGGCACCGCCACCTCCGCCAGTTCCTCCGCGGTGCGCTCCACGTTCAACGTCGTTCCGACCTGCACCCCCGCGTCGTAGAGCAGCTTCAGCCGCTCGCGGGCCACCTCGGCCCTGCCGGTGAGTGCCCGCAGCTCGGTGGTGTCCCGCAGCGTGACGACGGTGCCCGCCTGCCCGTAGGGGGTGGTGGGCCGGATGTTCACCGCCAGCAGCCGATCGGCCGACATGTGCAGCTCGTCGGTTGCGGAACGGCCCGATGCGATCGGCTCGGCGATCGCTTCCTCCAGACCCAGGTCCGTGACGGGGCGCCCCTCCGCGTCCATGGGCAGGTCCAGCAGCCGGCGCGCCTCGTCGTTGGCGAGCAGCAGCCGTCCGTCGCCGCCGACGATCAATACGCCCTCTCGCACCGCGTGCAGGACCGCGTCGTGGTGCTCGTACATCCTCGTCATCTCGGCCGGGCCCAAGCCGTGGGTCCGGCGCAGCAGCCGGCGGCTCACCAGGGCCGTCCCGACCGCTGACAGGGAGAGCACCGCGGCGGCGCTGCCGAGGACGACCGGCAGCTGCCGGTTGACCATGGTCTGGACGTTCTGGATGGTGACCGGGGAGGAGACGACGGCGATGACGGTGCCGCGGGAGTCCTTGACGGGCACCACGGAGACCACGGACCGCCCCAAGGACCCTTCGAACGTCTCGGTGAAGGACTTGCCGGCCGCAGCCCCGGCGAAGGGGCCGACGACGCGTTTCCCGAGCTGCTGCGGGTCGCTGTGGGCGACGGTGACCCCGCCGAGCGTGTACACGTTGATGCCGTCGACGCCGGCGATGTCACTGGCCGCCTGGGCGCTCGGCTGCAGCACGGCGCTGGGATGGGGGCTGCGTAGCGCGGCGACGATTCCCGGAGATGCCGCGAACGTTCCGGCGGCGGCGAGTGTGCGGTGCCGGGCGTCCAGCATGGCGTCGCGTCGGGCCTGCACCACGAGGGCCACCACCGCGGCGGCCACGAGAAGCACCACGACGGCCAGCTGCAGGAGGAACACCTCCCCAGCCATGCTGCGCACGCTCAGCAAGGAGGACAGACGGTGCGGCGGCGCCATTGCCATCGGGGGCCGGACGGGCTGCTCCTGATGGTGTCCTGAGCGGGGACGCGGAGGAGGAGAGGAAGACCGCGTGGCGGAGCGGAGCAGCCAACGCCGGAAGGGTCCCGGGACGTTGCTCATAATCCATTCTCTAACCTCTGCGGGCCATCGCCAGCGGGGGGCGACGATTGCCGAGCGGCAGCGATCCCGAGACCGCTTCTGTCCCGCAGAGCGAGCCGACGGTCATCACTCAGGGTGACCATCGGTGTGAGGCTCCGGGAAGTTCACCGCAACCACCACGACCCCCGGCACCAACGGCCCCACCTCTCAGGAGTGGGGCGAGGACCGCGACGGCGACACCGCGACGATCGCCGAGACCGTCACCGTCCCCCACGCGTGCACCCTGGACAGCAGCCGGATCGTCTCGGCCAACGGCAGCGCGGCCGGCGAACCCCTACCCTACGAGGCGCAGCTCACCAAGACCGCGAACACGTTCACCGTGCGCGACACCGTGAGCTGCGAGGGCGACAAGTCCCGGCTGACCTTGGTCAAGCGCGTGATCAACCAGCACGGCGGAACCGCGGCACCCGGGGACTGGATCCCGACCGCCACCGGCCCCGAGAACCTCTCCGGCACCAGCGGCAGCGCGGCCGTCACCAACGTGACGGTGCCCCCCGGCACCTACACCCTCGGCGAAACCGGCGGCCCCGAGGGCTACCGGCCGACCGGCTGCAATTGCGAGGACTCCGTCACGCTTAGTAGTCTCGACCCTGGAACGTCTTCGACGACTCGCGCGACTCCGCCGAGCGGTCATCGCAGTGAAACCCCCTCGCCATCGGCGCCTGTTCAAGGGAACACTGCGGCCATGGAGTTCCTCTGCTACCACCGCGACCGCAACGGCTCCCTGCCGCTGCGCTACGAACTGAACGACGCGCACTTGTCCTACATGGACGGATTCGCGAAGGAGATGATCGCCCGAGGGCCGACCTTCGCGGACGACGGCGACACCCTCACCGGCAGCGTGCACATCCTCAACCTGCCCGATCCCGCTGCCGCCCGCGCGTTCGCCTTCGACGAGCCGAACTACCAGGCCGGCGCCTACCGAGACGTACTCGTGCGACGGTGGCGCAACACACTGGGGCGCACCATGTGGGACTTCCCCGGCAGCCGGACCGGAGGCAACCGGTACCTGGTGCTCGGACTCGGCACAGGGCAGGCCGCCGACCTCGCGCTGCCGCCCGAGCAGAACGAGCTGATCGCCTACGGACCGCTGCTGTCCGACGACGAGACTCTCTGGCTGGGCACCGCAGCGTTGCTCCGGGCCCCAGACCCGGACACCGCACGCGCCATCCTCACACACGACCTGTACGCCGACATCGAGGTGCACAACTGGGAGTTCGGCGGGCGGCCGTCATGAACGAGGGCGCCCACCGGTGCCATCGCCGGGACGGGGATTACCGCCCGGATACCGCGCCTGCGCAGGTGCTTACGGATTGCGCGCGATGAGTACGCCTTGTCGGCAAGGACCATGTCTGGCCTGGTTCGGGGCCGCCCACGTCGGTGCGGGACGCGTAGCTGGTCCAAGTCAGCCAGATGGATCTCTGTCGTCCTTCGGCGCGGGTGAAGCGGGCGCGTGAAGTGCTGGCACGATCGCCGTCGCGGGGCAGGTGCCAATCTCCCGGCTGTGGCACGCGGCCCCGGCGTTCCCGACGATCAGCGAGATCTGGCTGCGGCTGCTGGAGACGTACAGGGGTTAGGCGCCGCCTCCGCGTGCGGGCGTCCGCCGTCCCCGTGTCCGCGGGGTGGGTTCCGGCCATTGCCGCCCCGCCGTGCTTGCCGGGACGGACGGCCCGCGGGCCGTGCCCGGGTGTGCGGCGGCCCTCTTCCCCTTGTGGTGCGGAGCGTGCTTTGATCGTTGAACTGACCCTCCGGAGCGGATGTCCTTGCCGCTCAGGGGGGATGTCAGGTCGCTCGACGACGGCAGATGCGGAGCGGTCGCGACGTTCCGGTGGGAGGGGGCCCCGATGCTCACCGCTCGGTCGCACAGGCGCCTGTGGCGGAAGGTTCGCGCCCTTTCGGAGGAGCTCGAACTCCCGTACCCCTTCGACGCCGAGACCTTCCTGGCCCTCCTGGCCGAACGCCGCGGCCGCCCGATCGAGGTCCTGTCGGTCGCGGTGGACGCGGCGATCCCGTGCGGTCTGCTGATGACGACCGACCACGCCGACTACATCCTGTGCACCCCGGGGGCCAGCGCACTGCACCGGCAGCACATCCTCGTACACGAGGCGGCCCATCTGCTCTGCGGGCACGACCGGTTGCCCACCCCCGAGACACCGGGCGTACGCGCGCTGCTGCCCGGGCTCTCCCCCGACCTGGTGCGCCGGGTCCTGGGCCGCACCGTGTACGCCGAGCCCGCCGAGCAGGAGGCGGAGCTGCTCGCCTCCCTCATCCTGCACCGGGTGCTGAGGGAAGGCCCCGGGCCGGGACGGGACCACGGTCGGGCCGGAACCCTCGTCGGGGTCCCCTCCCGCCGCCCCGTGCGGCCGCGTGGGTGACCTGCTCGCGTACCTCCCGGCCGTCGCCGCGTTCTGGCTGGGCTGCTACGAACTGCGCCTGCTGCGAGACGGAAGCGACTCGCCCTTCGCCGTGCGCCACCTGTGCCGCTTCGGATTCTGCATGGCCGCGGCGATGGCCCTGCTGGCCGCTCCGGCCATGTGCCTGGAGCGGCTGTCGCCGTGGTTCCCGCAACTGACCCATCTCCTGGGCCGCGAGATGGAGATGGCTGCCCTCGCGTTCCTCCCGTTGACCGTCATCGAGATAGGCCTGCCCCGGCCCCGACTGCCGGCCGGACGGCTGCACATCGGCGTCACCGTCTCGGCCCTCGTGCTGTGCGCGGTGCTGTTCCTCTCCTCCGGCGTACGCACCCGGCAGGGATCGCTGATCGTGGAGGGGACCGGAGCGGTGTTCCTCGCCTCCAGCGACGCAGTCTTCACCGGCTACAGCCTGTGGTGCCTGGCCGTGTTCCTGGTTCCGGTGCACCGGTTCGCCCGGGGGCTGGGTCCCGGCGCGCTGCGCACGGGCCTGCGGCTGATCACGGCAAGTGTCACGGTGGGCCTCGCCTGGGCCCTGTGGGGCGTGTCGTCGATCGTCACCATGGCCGTGGACAACCGGCAGAGCGTCGGACTGGACCCGGTGGGCCGGACGCTCGGTATGTGCTGTCTGGTGCTGGGCGTCCTGGGCGGCACCGCCGGGGGCTGGGTCTCCGCCACCACCACGGTCGGGCGGTGGCTACGGGCCTACCGGACCTACCGTGCCCTGGAGCCGCTGTGGTCGGCGTTACGGGCCGTTGCCCCCGGGACGGCCCTGGATTTGGGGTGGCCGTCGGTGCGCCTGTTCTCCCTGCACCGGGCGGAGTTCGCGCTCTATCGCCGGGTGATCGAGATCCGGGACGGCTACCTGGAACTCCGTTCCTTCGTTCCCCCCGACGCCCGCGCACTGTCGGACGCGGCGCTGGCCCGGTTCCCCGTACCGCCGTCGGGCCGCGCGGCGATGGCCGAGGCCGCGGTCATCGCCGCCGCACTGGAGTCCGCCAGGACCGGCCCCGGTGCCTCCGGGGACCAGGACGTCGCGCTCGCCTACCCGGTCGGTTGTTCGGTCGAGGAGGAAGCGGCGTGGCTGGTCCAGGTGGCCGAGGCGTTCACCGTGGCCGGGCTGGTGGAGCACATGCGCCACCGGGTGGGCCGCCGGGCCTAGGACGGGATGAGCGTCGGTCCGGAGAGGGCAGTGGCGGATGGCGGAAAGGCCGTACGGAGGAACAGGGGCGGTTGCGGTGACGGGCGCAGCCCGGAGTGGTGCATCCAGCTCGCTATCTCCACCCGGGAGGAACAGCCCAGCTTCTTCATCGTGTCCCGGATGTGGTTGACCACCGTCCACTCCGAGATCGCCAGCCGGTGGGCGATCTGCCGGTTGCTCAGACCGGCCGCTACCAGGCGCGAGACCTCGGTCTGGCGAGGCGTCAGCGGGTCGATGCGGGTTCGGGCGTCCGGGGGTAAGTGATCCGCGGGCGTGGCGGCGGGAGGGGTGGGGGCCGGGACGAGGGAGGCCAGCAGGTCCGGGAGCGAGACCTGGGAGCCCTCGACCAGGGCCCGGGAGAAGGCGGCCTCGCCCAGCAGCTCCCGTACCGGATCCTCCAGCCGGGCCATGGCGAAGTCGGGGGTGCCCGCTTCCTCCGGGAACGCGCCGCGCCAGGTGTGGAAGGCGCCCAGGCCGCGGGCGGTGCCGACAGCGCGTTCGACGACGTCGGGCAGGGCGGGACTGCCCAGCGTGGTGGCGATGGCGCCCAGGACGGCCGGCGGCCCCAGGGCGCGCAGGGCCGACAGGGCCCGCTCGCAGTAGTGAGCCGTGGCCTGCGCGCGTCCCTCCGCGGCCGCGAAGACGGCCAGGTGAAGCAGGGCGGCACCGGCGGCGAGCGTGTCGCGCCCCTGCTGGGCCGCGGCCAGCACCTCCAGTGCGGTGGCCGCCGCGGCCGCCGTGTCGCCCAGGCGGAATCCCGCGAGTGCGGCTTCCAGCGACACGTAGCGGGCTTCGTGGCGGTCGCCGTCGGACCGGTGCCGTTCGGCGGCCTCGTAGAGTAAGGAGGCGCCGCGGTAGGGGTCCGTGGCCAGGACACACAGGGCCCGCAGTCGCGTCACCCGCGCGGACAGCCCCACGGCCTGGGCGGCATCCGCCGTGATCCGGTCCAGCAGGTCCGTGGCGGCCTCGGGCTGGCCTGCCAGAATGCCTGCCTCGCCGAGCAGCAGGTCGACACGGATCCGGTCGCGGTGGCCGGTCGCGGTCCACGAGGAGTCGGGGCCGGGGCGCCCTTCGGCCCAGGTGCTCCAGCCGCCCGTTGCCCGCCAGTGGACGCGGATGCCGTCGACGAGGTCGAGAGCCTCGCCGGTCCGCCCGTGGCGGAGCAGCGTCTCGAGTGCCGTACGGAGGTTGCGTTCCTCGCTCCAGAAGGCGATCAGGCCGGAGCGCTGGTGCCCCGAGACGATCCGGTCGGACGCGGCGCGGGCCAGGGCCGCGTAGTAGCGGGCGTGCGCCAGGCGGGCCGCGGAGTCCTCGGCCGGCGGGAGCCGGAGCGCGGCTCCGTCCGGAGGCAGCTGCAGCCGGAACCGGGCCGTGCCGTCCAGGCGGCCGGACGGCAGGGTGGAGGCGGTGAGCAGATGGCCACGCAGCAGGGTCTCCAGCGCCGAGGAGAACTCCTCCGGCGCGACGGCCGCGATGTGGCGCAGTGCCTCGGGGCCGAAGCCGCCGCTGAACACCTGGGAGTGGGCCAGCAGCCGGCTCGGCGTCCCGTCGGCGGTCCGGGGAGGGGTGCCGTGCGGATCGTGACACGGCGCCGCGGTGGGGTCGCCGTCCTCGACGTGGACGGGGTACGGGACGGTCCGGTCGCCGAGCGAGGCCCACGCCACCTCGGGGCTCTCCAGTGCGGCGACCCGTGCGGTGCGGCAGAGCGCGCCGGGGTTGCCGCCCACCTCGACGCAGGTCCGGGCGATGACCTGCTGATTGTGCAGTTGGAGGGAGAACGCGGGATTGATGGTGCGCAGGCAGGCGAGGTACACCTGCACCGAGGGCACGCGCGCCAGTGCGCCGAGATCCAGCGCCGAGCAGTCGAGCGGCACGGGCAGCGGGTCCACCGGGAAGGGGACGAGGCCGTGGGCCGCGGGGGGCTGGCGGGCCGTGCCGATGACCACCACGGACGCGAGCGCGCAGGCCCGCAGCAGTGGGTGGTGGTCCGAGCGGTCGAGGTCGTCGACGAGCAGGAGCGGCCGGGCCCCTCTCGCGTCACGGCCGGCGGTGAGGTCGGCGAGCAGGTCGAACACGCTGTTCGCGTACGACTCGGCCACGGTCTCCACGCGCACGGTGGCGGCGCCGGTCGACGCGTGGTAGGTGGCCGCCGCCTCGGCCGCGAGCCGCGTCTTGCCCGCACCCGGGACACCGGTCAGCAGCACTCCGGGCGTCGACGGATCCGTCAGCAGCGCCGACAGCGCGGCGATCTCGGCGTCCCGTCCGACCATGTCCGCGGGGAACGCGGTGGGTGGGCGTGCGGCGGACGGGCGGGGGTTCTTCACAGACGAGGGCGCGGGGATCGTCAAGTACGGCTCCGGGAGGTGGACCCAGGCGGACGGGGACAGCCAGGCGTTTCATCTGAGATGAACAACCATTTCACAGTTTTCACATCCGTTTACCACTTCAGCATGGCTGCCGACTCCGGTGGTGTCAACTACAGTAAAAATCAACGAAGTTGCATTCGCCTGTGCGGGTAGGCGCCCTGGAGGGCGGCGGCAGAAGGGAGCGGGCGGTGGCCGAAACGGAGCCCACGCCGTCGTCACTGAGCCGGAAGATCGACGGACTCTTCCGGCTCGCCCGCAGGCCCGACGGCCTGCCGTTCAGCAATGAGGAGGTCGCCACCGCGTGCCGGGAGGCCACGGGGGTGTCCTTTTCGACCACCTACCTCTGGCAGTTGCGCACCGGGCGCAGGAACAACCCGACCAAGCGCCACCTCGAGGCCCTGGCGGACCACTTCGAGGTCCCGGTCGCCTACTTCTTCGACGACGAGCACGGTGCGAAGATCGCCGCGGAGATCGAACTCCTCGGCGCCCTGCGGGACGCCGGGGTGCGCAGTGTGGCGCTGCGTGCGGTGGGGCTCTCCTCCGAGGCGCTCGGTACCGTCAGCGACCTCATCGACGTGATCGCCGTCCGTGAGGCGGCGGCCGGCCGGTCCGCCCGGGGCGCGGGGGAGTCCCCGCCCGCGGCGGAAGCCCGCGACGACCGGGGCTGAGGGCTGACAGAACGGTACGGTAGGGCCCGTCCGGGCGGCGGGCGGGTGCCGGGACGGCCCCGGTCACCGCGGCCGGTCGGGGGTGCGGCGCAGGAAGAAGCCCGCCATGGAGCCCCGGACCCGGTCACCGGCGTGCGGCTCCACCTTCTTGATCATGTGCGGTACGCCCGACCGCAGGACGACCAGCCGGTTGGGGTGCGGGGCGACGTAGTGGCCCACCCGCGAGGTGAGGTGGGCGTTCTGGTCGGCGGACCGCGCCCCGGGCGTTCCGCTGGAGACGAGCAGTTCGGCGCCCCAGGACGCCTGCCACTCGGGGTGCACGTAGAGCACGAACGAGGCGGCCCGGTCGCCGGAGTCGTCGTGCCAGGCCAGCCCGGAGCCCTGCGGATAGAGGAAGGAGCGACAGGTGAAGGCGTGCCAGTCCGCTCCGAACCGCCCGGTCCACGGCTCGATGCGGGTCGCCTCCTCGGCCAGTTGCTTCACCACGGCGTCGGCCGGCCCGCCGGACGGGTGCGCGGCGTGGTCGGCGAACCGTCCCGTGAAATGACCTTCCGGGTCGTTCAGCGTGGCGGGCCCGCTGAGGGGATTGCCGTCCAGCAGCCCGTAGACCTTGTTCCACGCCCCGTCCCGGCGTCCGTGTACGAAGTGGTACTCCTCGGTGCGCAGTTGCTCCCACAGTGTGGCTGCGGCCTCTGGGGCGAGGAAGTCGTCGAAGACGGCGAAGTCATCCGTGCTCCAGGTCAGTTCCATGGGTGTCCTCCGTGGACGGGGAAGGCGGTACGGCAGGGGAGGGGCGGGGTGCGAAGGCGGGGCGGGCCCGGTCAGGCGACGACGGGCTGGAGGCTCCCGGTGCCCACCGGGACGGGTGGCCGTGCGGCCACCTCCTGGAGCAGTCGCCGCGTCATGCCCGCCGCCCGGGCGTCTTCCGAGCCCAGCACCAGCCGCAGCATCTCGGCCGCGGCCTGCGAACGCCCGTGCGCGAGGTGCACGGTGGCCACGTTGAGGGGGCGTAGCCAGTCCGGCTGCCGGGCCTCCTTCACCGGCCCCTCGTCGATGAACGTCACTCCGGGGCAGTCGGACAGCCGGTCGGCGAGGTGGGCCGCCAGCTCCCGGGGCGGCATCGGCTCGCAGTACACCAGCGGTGTCAGCAGGTCGGCCGCGGATACGGTGCGGGGGCCCGCGGAGCCGTTGGCGGAGAGCGGCCCGTCCGCCCGGTACAGATGCCGGGGGTCGAGGGGGGTGCGGGCCAGTGGGGTGTGCGGGTAGACCCGCAGCCCGCAGGAGTAGCCCACCGAGACGCCCCGGTCGGCCAGTCGGCGGATGTGATGGATCGCGTTCTCCAGAGTGGCGGCCGTCTCGCCCGGCTGGCCGAACAGCACCCCGATCTGAACGTCCATCCACTCCGGCCGGCGCCGCAGCAGCAGACCGAAGGTGTCCTCGACGTCGGACATCCGGTAGTTCTTGTGGTGCCCGCGCAGCATCCGGTCGTCGAAGGCGTCCACCGAGAAGCTCGGACGCACGCAGCGGGACCGGATCAAGGCCTCCATCAGCCGCTCGGAGAACGGCTTGACGTTGAAGTAGCCGTGCCAGCTGATCGCTTCGCCGTGACGGCTTCCGGCCAGTGCCTCGCACACCTCGATCAGCGCCCCTTCGTAGGGGAGGTTGACCTCGGGCGCGGCCAGATGGAAGTGGGTCAGCCCGTACCGCTCGACGTAGTGTCCCGCCTCGGCGGCGACGGCGTGGGCGGGGCGCTCGTCCACCCTGCCGACGTTCAGCGGATCGACGCAGTACGAACAGCGCAGCGGGCAGCCCGCGTGGCTGCGCAGCGCGGTGGGGATGCCCCGGGCCTTCGCGAACAGTACGTACTCCGGTGCGATCCGCGGCAGCGCGGTGGTGGGCCGGGACACCACGTCCGGCCGCGTCCGCAGACCGGGCCCCAGGGCTCCGTCGGCGGTCCGCACCAGGCCGCCGGGGAGCGTGGACAGCGTTTCGGTGACCACCCGCCGCACGCCCCGTGCGCCGCCGTCGGCGACCACGCGCGCCAGCAGGGTGGTGAACGCGGCCTCACCGGGGCCGACGAGGCCGAAGTCCAGTCCGAGCCGGTTCATCACCTCCACCGGGCAGGAGGTGAACGCGGCGCCACCCGCCACCACCGGAAGTCCGGGGTCCCAGGCGCGCAGCGTCGCGGTCAGCTCGGCGATGGGCTCCAGGTAGTCCACCACGTCGATCCACCGCCCGCCCGCGCCGGCCTCCGTGTCGCAGGCGACCACGGCGTTGTCGATGTTGCGGATCGACAGCGCGACGAGGTCGGGCCGGGTCCGGTCCAGCACCTCGGTCAACAGGCCGGTGTGGTCGAGCGATTCGAGGAACGGGTTGCACACGGAAACCTCGACCGGCAATCCGCTTTCGGTGACCGCGGCCCGCAGGATCTCGAGTCCGTACGGGCCGACCGGCAGGACCTGGTGGGGGTTGGCGTAGAGCAGGAGGACGCGCACGGGCGGCTGCTTTCTCAGAGTTCCCTCGCGGGCGACGGTCGTGCGGTGGGGCTGTGTCAGTGCCGTGACCGAAAGATCCACCGGGTCGCGCCGCCCGGCACGGCACCTCGCGGCGTTGTCGAACCGCGCAAGTACGTCCGGTACGAGCCGCGGTCCTCCGCCCGGGGCCCCTCCCAGCGGTAGCTGGGGGAGACGCACCGCACCGGACGACGCGCCCCGGTGAACCTTTCCGGCCACGGCACTAGGCCTGCGGGGCGCGCACGCCCAGGTCCTGCTTGGCCTCGATGGCCCGCTGGAGCGCGGTCAACGCCCGCCCGGCCACCGGGAGGCCGGTACGGCCGGCGAGGACGGCGCTGAAGAGCAGCGGTGTGATCACCGCCCCGCTGCCGCGCACCTTGCCCAGATGGCTGACCACGGCGTCAAGGTGCGTCGCGGCCGGTTCCGGGTCGCCGGCCCGCAACGCCCTTACGGCGCGCGCCTGCAGGGCGACGGTGTACTCCGCCCAGGCCTCGGGTGGCGGAACGGCCACCGTGTCGAGCGAGGACCCGCCCCCCGTGCCGCCGGACCGTCCTTCACCGGACGCCTCCCGGGCTAGCTCGGCCTGGAGGCGGGACAGCGACGCCTGGCGGGCCATGCCGAGGGCGGCACAGCGATCGCCCTGGGCGGTCCACCAGCCGGCGGCGGTACCCCAGTCGCCGGACCGGGCCGCCAGGACGGCGCGCCAGCCCGCGATGGTCGCGGCCCCGGTGCCCTGGCCCAGATCGCGCAGCACCTCCTCGGCCTCGTCCATCGCGGAGTCGGCCGCCGCCCTGTTGCCGGACATGTGGCGCACCAGCGCCAGCGCGACGCCGGTGGCCGAGCTCAGCAGCCGGGAGCCGGCGACCTCGTGATGCAGCCGCTCGCAGTCGGCGAGTGCGGTGGGGACCGGGGTGTCGCCGTTGACCAGGGCCATTGCCAGGTTGGCGTAGACCTCGGTCAGGCCCAGGCAGGTCCCGGCGCCGTCGGCCGACCGCAGCGCGGAGCGCAGCGCCCGCTCGGCGGCGGGGTGGTCGCCGGCCCGCAGGGACTGGAGGCCGGCGTACAGGTGGGCCCCGATCCGGGCCTCGGGCTCCGGGGAGGCGACCGCGGCGAGGTAGTGCGGATCGTCCGGTACGGCGGGCGCGTCGCCGGTCAGATAGGTGCGGGAGTACAGCGAATTGAGGCGGGCGTGGATCCGGGCGGCCGGGGCGGCCCGGTCCGGGGCCGACAGCACGCGCTCGACGCGTTCGAGGGCGGCCTGCGGCATTCCCTGAGTGCCGAGGGCGTACGCCTCCAGGACGTCCAGGTCGTGGCCCTGCGGGTGGTTCGCCTCGGCCAGCGCGCGGGCGCGTCCGGTGAGCGCGAGTACCAGTTCGGGCCGCCCACGGGAGAGGGCGAAGCGGGCGGCGACTCCGAAGGCGGTCACGGCGGACTCGGCGGCCCGGGCCGCCCGGTCGGAGCCGGGCTCCACCCCGCGCAACGCGGTGTGCGCCGTCTCCCAGTGCCCGGCCAGCAACTCGGCCACGGCGGGGCGCCGCTGGGCCACCGGTTCCAGGAAGCGCGCGAGCCTGGCGTGCACGTCGGCGGTCTCGGAGAGCGTCAGCCGCCGCAGTGCCACCTCGGCTACGACCGGAAAGGCCGGGGCCAGGCGGCCCTTGTGGGCGTCGGCGGACTCCACCAGCCCGGCTTCGAGGAGGCAGGCCGCGGCCGCGGCGACGCTCTCGGGGTCGATCAGGGCTCCCAGGTCCTCCAGGGACAGGTCCCGCCCGGAGGCGGCGAGCAGCGTCAGGAGTTCCCGTGAGTCGGTGTCCAGCTGGTCCAGCCGGGCGCCGAGCGCGGCGTGCGCGCTGGGCGGCGCCCAGTCGTCACCGGGCTGGGCGAAGCGGCTCAGGACGACCATCTGTTCGATGTACCGGGGGATGCCGCCGGCCCGTGAGGCGATCTCCTCGGCGGCGGAGCCGGTGGCGAGGAGGGCGGCGGGGTCCGGGTCGTGTCCAGGGGCTCCGCCGCCGTTGGACCGGGAGCGGTCGGCGGCGCTCGGGTCCTGCTGCGCGGTGAGCAGCCGGTGGGCAAGCCGCCGCGCGTCGGGCCGTCCCAGGGGCGGCACGGTGAGCCGGTGGTCTTCCCGGCCGGCCAGTTCCTCGGGGGCGGAGACCCCGACCAGCAGCACCACGACGGGCCGCCCCGGTGCTGCGGTCAGCTCGTCGAGCAGGTCGGCCAGTGCCCCAGGGGTCCATTCGCTGTGCTCGACCACCAGTAGCAGGGGACGGGCGCCCCGCAGGCGGTCCAGTGCCGCGGTGAGCGCACGGCCCAGCTCGCCGCGGTCCTGGGCCAGGGCCTGCTCGGCGCGGGTGGAGGCGCCGGTCAGCTGCACCGTCGTGTCCACCCTGTCGCGGCCTTGCCGTGCGGCATTCTCGATCTCCTCCAGGAACAGGCAGCAGGCCAGCAGGCCGAGTCCGGTCCCGGCGGGTGGGCAGCGCAGGAGGGCTGTGGCCAGGCCGGTGCAGTGATCGAGTACCTCGGCGACCAGCCGGGACTTGCCCACCCCGGAGGGGCCCCCGACCAGGATCAGGGTCGGGTCGGGCGCGGCGGCGGCCACGTCGATACGGGCGGTCAGTTCTTCGACCAGGCCGGTGCGTCCGACGGTGCCGGTCCCGGGGGACGGGGCGCCGGCCGGACCGACGATCCAGGCCGGGACGGACCGGGCGAAGCCCTTGGCAGCGACCGGTTCGATCGCCCGCAGCGGGAAGTGGTCCTGCAGTTGGAGCCGGGTGGCCAGGTCCACGATCACCCCGTCGTCGGGCGCGTACTGCTGGAGCCGGGCGGCCCGGTTGAGCACCGAGCCGATGACGAAGCTCGACGTCCGGCCGCTGACCGCGACATGGCCGGAGGCGACCGCGGAGCGCACCGGGAAGTCGCCCAGCAACAGCTCGCCCAGGCTCCGCGCGTACTCGCCGGTGTGGTGCCCGATGGCGGTGGCGGCGGAGACTGCGGCGGCGGCGGCCGACTCGCCGTGCCCCTCGACGCCGAACACGGCGACGACCGCGTCGCCGATGAACTTCTCCACCTTGCCGCCGTACTGCTCCACCAATGAGCCGACGAGGGAGAAGTAGCCGTCCAGGACGGCCGCCCAACGGTCGGGTTCCAGTGAGGTGGCCAGTCCGGTGGAGCCGACCACGTCGCAGAAGATGACGGAGACGAAACGCAGACCGCTGGCGGGGGCCGAGGACGGTCCGATCCCGGCCCCGCAGGCCATGCAGAAGCGGGCCGCCGACGGGTTGTCCACACCGCAGCCGCTGCAACGGCTCGCGGTGGTTACGATGGGACCGGTGGGCTTGCTCATACTGTCCTCCCCGTTCACTGAGCGGCAACCGGATGGTTCACGACGTTTGCCCCGTCGTGAACCACCCGGTCTGTGCTACGGCCCAGACGTCACGGGTCCGGGACCGATCCCCTGACGAGGGTCGGTACTACCAGAGGTAGCCGCCGCTGGGGTCGGAGACCGAGTGACCCTCCACGTCCGAACCGGCCGCCTCGACGCGGGACTTGACGCTCAGCAGGACGTCGATCTCGTCCTCGGTGAGGGACTTGAGCACCGCCTGCTGGGCGTCGTTGGCGTCGGTCAGGGCGAAACCGGCTTCGGCAAGCTTGTCGATCTTGTCTGCCATGGTGATCTCCTCGGTTGACGAGCCCGCGCGTTTCACGTGCGGGGCTCTGGTTTCCCGGTGCGTCGCACCGGAGTTCAGGGGGGCCGGGCCGGGTGTCGGTTCCTCGGCCGGGCCGGCACCGTCGTCCGCGCCGGAGGGCGGGGCGGCGGGCGGTGGAACGGTAGGTGGTATGCCGCCGAGCCGGACGGCGACCACGACAGCGGTGAGCAGCAGGGCGATGCCCGCCAGCAGCAACAGGCTTCCGAGCCCGATCCACATGACCAGGGCTGCCGCCAGCGCGGGGGCCAGTACGTTCAGTACGGCCGGCACGGAATTCATGAGCGCCCATACCCGGCCGGTCAGTTCTACCGGTGTCTCGGAATGTACGACGCTGGGAAAAGTTACGAGAATTCCGGCGCTTGCGATTCCCAGAAGGAAAATAACACACAGCCATATGCTGGAGTCAATACGTATTTCGCGGAAAATGGCGAATCCGATGGCGACGATGATGCAGCCGATCGCCAGGACCGACCCCGCCATGGTGAGGAAGGGCCGAAGGCGCCCCGCGAAACGGCCCATGAGCAGCGAACCCACGACCCCGCCCAGTCCGACGGCGGACACCATGTAGCCGATGTATGACGTGCCCATTCCAAGTGCCGGCACGATCAGGGCGGCCATGGAGTCGTAAAGGAAGACGACGAACATCAGACTGCACATGACGAACAGGAGGGAGCGCAGAAGGCGTGATCCGAAAACGTGCCGGAATCCTTCCCCCAGTTCCTTGAAATAATGCAGATCCGCATTTCGGGAAGGTGAGGACGTGCTGCGCAGGGCGCGCGCGGCGATCACCCCGACGAGGAACGTGCACGCGTTGGCCGCGAACACCGCCCGGGGCGACATGAAGGCGACCAGCAGACCGCCGAGCGCGGGCCCGAGGATCTTGACCGACTGCATCGCCGTCTGGAGCAGCACGGTCGCGGCCTGGATGCCGTCGGGCGGCACCGAGACACGCAACTGGATCTGTCCCGCGAGCCCGCCGACCGAGCCCAGCGCCGAACGGACCAGCACCAGCCCGGCCGCCCAGTACACCCCTGGGGCGAACACCAGGCCCAGGGTGAGCCCCGCCTGCACGAGGTCGGTGAGGATCAGCACCGGGCGCGACGGCCGGCGGTCCACCAGCACCGCCAGGAACGGGGTCGCCAGCAGCGGCAGCATGCTCGCGGCCACCACCAGCGCCAGATCGCCCGCGCCGCCGTGCCAGACCGTCGTGACCAGCACCAGCAGTGCCACCTGGTCCAGCCAGTCGCCCAGACCGGAGACCACCGTGCTGGTGTACAGCAACCGGAAGTCGCGGCCCGCCAGCGGGCCCGGAACCCGCACGCGGCTCATCCGGCCAGGGCCACCGGGGAGCGCCGGTGGACCCGGGCGAGTACGTCCTCCATCACCTCGATCAGCCCCCTCAGGGAGTGCAGCGCGCTCACACCGAGCAGTTCCTCCTGCGCCGGGTCGAGCGGCAGCCGGTCGATCAGCCGGTGCACGTCGTCGCGGTGCTGCACGTCCAGCTGGGCGTGCCGGGCGATGGTGCGGAACGACGCCTCCGGCAGCCCGGTCCGGACCGCCAGGTCTGCGGCCAGCCCGGGACCGGGCGGGTTGCCCTCCAGCACCGCGATGTGCCCCACGAGTGCCACCGGATGCGCATGGCGCAGCCAGTAGTACTGGGAGCCGACCAGCGAGGCGATGGCCGCCCCCGGCAGCGCCGTGCGCAGCGTCTCGGGATCGCCCCCGGCCACCATGTAGTCGTCGGCCACCCACTGGTCGTGCCCGTACTCCTCACGGATGTGCTTGGCCAGGTAGCGGCCCACCAGATCGGCCACCGGGTCGCCCTGACGGGCGGTGCACTGTTCGACGGCCGCCAGCATCAGTGGCACCGTGGCCCGGATCGTCCCGTGCAGCGTCTTGAGCCACTCCAGGTACACCTGGTCGCTGTGGGGATGGCTCCACATCTGCCGGGACGCGGCGTCCACGGCCGGCATCAGCAGCCCGATCTTGTGGCGCAGCGCCTGCGACCTCGTCTGCTCCTCCACCGTCAACCGCCTTCCTTCAGGGCCATGCCCAGTGCCGTCACGGAGTCCGCGGCCCGCCCCGGGCGGCCGGCGATGTCGTACGCCTTCCAGCAACCGCCGCAGACGTTCTCGAAGCGTTCCTCGCGCAGGGCCTCGAAGCCGGGCAGGTCGGCCGCCGCCCCCGGGCCGAGGCTTCCCACCACCGTCAGCAGAGGATCGTCCCGGAACCCGGTCAGCGCCTGCGCCACGCCCTCGGGTCGGCGTGTCGGGGCGCGCAGCGCGGACGGGCCGTGACCGGTGATCAGCCCCTCGTTGCAGCAGGGGATCACCACCCCGTCGTAGCGCACCGTGGGCGAGCCGAGCAGGGTGCACGCCGAGAACGTCCCCACCGGGTGCCGGCTCTGGAGGGCGAATACCCCCGAGCCCCGCCCGTACCGCAGGGGGGTGATCAACTTGGTCTCCGCATCGTCGGCCCACCGCGGGCCGAGCGCCTCCAGGAGGAGCCCCTCGGCAACCTGCGCGCCGTCGCCGGTGTCGAGTTCCTGGACGACGATGTGGCAGCCCGCCTCGTGGGCCGCGCGCAGTGCGCCGACGAACCGGAGGCTCGACACGCCGCCCTGGTGGAAGCCGTCCGTGCTCAGGAAGAGCGTGGAGATCCGCGGCAGCAGCCGCCGTACCCAGCCGGGCGCGGAGCCGCTCTCACGCGCCCAGTACCCGCTGGTGAAGACGACGGTCTCCAGCCCGGCGTCGGCGAACTCCCCGATCGCGTAGGGCAGCGCCCGCTGCTCGGCGAAGGGCTCGCCGCCGGAGACCGCAACCGACCGGAGGCCGGGCAGCGCGACGATGCCGGCGACGACGTCGTGGAACGCCTCCCAGTCGGTGACCCTGTCGCTGTCCGCGCGGGCGTCCACCGAGCAGTGTGCGCAGCCGACCGGGCACTGGTCGGTGATGTACAACAGGACCGACTCGCCGCGACGGTTGCGCATCGCCTCGGTGTCCGCGAGCTTGGGGCGGCCGCGGACCGCCTCGGTCTCAGCGTGTGCAGGCCGGCTGTTCACGGTCCGCCTCCCGTCCCAAGGACACCAGGCCGCCGTAGCGGCCGGAGCGACGGTCGGAGAAGGCGGTCCCGTCCACTTGCTCGACCATGCGGCGGGCGGCGGCCTCGACCTGCCGCCCGGAGTCGCTGCGCAGGTACTCCGTCACCCGCCGCTCGGCCTCGGCGTCGCCGGACAGTGCGACGCAGTTGCCGCACATGCCCTTGTCGCACGGTCCGTCCGAGAACCGGGATGCCACGAAGCTGGGTCCGAGCACGCGCAGCGCCCGGTACAGCTCCCGGCGCAGGAACTTCTCGCGCAGCTCGGGCCACGACTCGTGGGACGCGTGGCCGACGATCAGGTGCTCCGGCATCCGACGCTCCACCAGGTCCTGATTGCAGCAGGCGTAGACGGTGCCGTCGTAGGTGACCAGCGGCCAGGTGATCCGGTCGCACGGGTCGACGGGCGCGACCGGGACGCCGGAGGAGGGCGTGGGAGTCAGCCCGCCGAGCTGGCGGCCACGGCCGATCGGACTCAAAGTGCCCACCAGAATGGGTACTTGGTCGTCGAACTCGCGGCGCACGTCGTCGACCAGGCCCTCGAGGTAGGGATCGTCGTCCCCCCGCCCGGTGAGCTGGAAGCTGACCTGCGGCACCAGTTCGCGTATGCGGTGCATCGCCCGGAACACGTCGGCCCGGCTCACTTCGCGTTCGTGGAACTCGTCGAGGCTGGCCGCGAAGTGGTCCACCTCGCGGATCGCCGCGGACACCGGGGCGGGCAACTGCCGGTTCTCCCGGGCGAACCACATGCCCGACAGCACGTACGAACGGGAGCCCACGGACCGGGCGGTGCGCGCGAGGTCGGCGACGAGCGCGGCACGCAGCAGCGCCTCACCGCCGGACATCAGCAGCAGGTCCGGTCGGGTCTCGCGGTCGAAGGACTCCACGAGCCGGCGGAACGGCGTCTCGGGATGCTGTTCGCTGGTACTGGAGGAGTCGGTGGAGCAGTGGGCGCATGACAGCGGGCAGCGGCGGGTCAGGGCCAGATAGAGGCCGGCGGCGGGCTTGTTGCGGATGGCGCCGATGTCCAGCAGGTGCACGGGATCACCCCCTTCTCGATGACAGGGCGCTGGCGATCTCCTCGAGCGAGGCGAGCGTCCGCGCGGCATTCGGGTCGTCGGTCCTGGCCAGGTCGGCCACCAGCGTGGTCAGCCGTTCGGCGGCCGCCGCGTGCCGTCCGGCGGGGCCGGGCGGCGGGCCCGCCAGCACCAGGGCGGCGGCGCACTGGCGCGCCAGCTCCGAGACCAGCTCCAGGACGGAGGTCGCGCTGCGCGCGCCCAGCACTGGGTCGAGCACCTCCAGAACGCCGAAGACGGACCCGTCGGTGTCCAGCGGCGCGGCGATGATGGCATTCGGTATCCGGCCGGTTGAGGCCGCGAAGTCCCGGTTGAACTGCGGGTGGTTGTCGAGGTTGTCGGCGATCACCGCCTCCCCGCTCTGGAAGACCCACCCGGCTATGCCGCTGTAGTCGGGGATGGTCCAGCCCACCAGGCTGTCCTCCTGGGGGTCGGAGATCGCCTCCAGAACGAGTGCCTCGCCCGCCGCGTCGTGCAGGAAGACCGACGAGGCGGGAGCGCCGAAGACAAGCCGGGCCAGCCTTACGGTCGAGCGCAACACCTCGTCGCGCCGGGACAGCGGAGAGCCGCTGAGAGGGGCGTCATGCGCCGGATTCGTCATGGCCGGCTCCTTCGGCGGACGGGGCGGATGGAGTGGATGGGGTGGATGGGGTGGATGAGTCGGGTACGGCGGATGTGCGGGGTGGGTCGGACCCGTCGGTGAAGTTGTCCGAGAGGGAGGCGAGAACGTGCTTGACCTCGCTCACCGGGAGATGCGGATGCTTTCCGAGGATGCGAGCCACGAACCCGGCGACATGGGGCGTCGCGAAACTGTTCCCGGAGAGGATCGAACGGCCGCCGCCCGTCCAGGGGACCTCGATTCCGACACCGGCCGCGAAGAATTCGACCGGGGGCCGCGGACTGACCTCGATGCGCTCCGCGTCGGCGATCTCGTGGGACCCGACGGAAATCACCGAGGGGAAGATCCAGGGATAGCTGCGGACCGGGCTGTTGTGCGCCGAGGCCACGATGGCCACCCGGTTGAAGTACGCCTCGTCCGCGATGTCGTGCAGCGCGGCCTTGAAGTCGCCCTTGCGCGAGGAGAGGCTGAGGTTGACGACATGGAAGCGCTCCGCCACCGCCCAACGCAGTGCGGCCAGCAGCATGTTGCCGTCGCCCGCGAGCCGCGGCCCCAGGATCCGTACGCTGGTCAGGCTCACGTCCGGCGCGATCCGCCGGATGATCGCCGCGCACGCGGTGCCATGACCGGCGGCGTCGCCCTCCTCGTCCGGGACGATCCGGTAGCTCGGCCGGCCGTCTTCCGCGTCGTCCTGTTCGATGCGTTCCACCGTGTAGGCCCCCTCCAGGGGGCCGATCTCGGGATGGTCCGGTGTGACTCCGCTGTCGATGATGCAGATCCGGACTCCCGCACCGCGCGACCCGCCCCAGGCCCATTCCCGGTCCACCGCCGTGGAGGCCGCGACGGACGACCGGTCGACGAGTTCCCCGGCGTTCATGTGGGCGAATCGGATCGTTGCTCGACGAAACGCTGTAGTGGTCAATGAAGCCTTCCGGTCGCTCGTGGCTCTCCCGTATGGCGCGATGCCGAACCGGCGGACTTGCCGGACCGTCCCGCTGTCGAACGGCTGAGCGGTGCCGGCGGACCGATTCTGTACGAGGTTCCAGGCGCTCGGACATCCCAGTTGTCTGGGGGGCTTTCCGGCCGAACCTGCCCCTCGCGGCTCGGAAACTGACAGTTCTCTGCGTTGTCCGTGGGCTTGCGCGGGGAGAGGGGGAGAGGCAGGCCGTCGCGGGGCCGAGCGGTGGGTACGGGCTCGGCCGCCGAGCGCGGCGGGCGCACCGGGCCGACCGGATGCCGCTGAAACCTAACGGCGGCGCCTCGAGGGGTACTGGTTGGTTGCTGGGGGCACCTGGGGGCACCCGGGGGCGCGGGGGCACTCAGCGTGCGAGTGGCGGAGAGCTGCCGGTCCCAGGCCGGCTTGCGCCAGACGGAGACGTGCTTCGGGGAGTCCTGGGTGAACGGCGCCCCGTTCCAGTCCGCGTGGCGGCGTTCGAGCCCGGCGATCCGCGCCATCAGGTCGAGCCCGGCTTCCCCGTGGACACCGTCGAACTGCGCATCCCGCAGGACGGCGGCGCCGTCGCCGGCCAGCTCGAACTCACCCGCGATCCAAGCGCCGCCGTCCACGAGTACGCGCCGGGTGCCGAAATCGTCGCCGGCGGCGGGCTCTGGGCGTCCGCGGGCGTCTACCGCCTGCCCGACCGTGAACTGGTGAGCCGTCACTACACCGTGTGCGGCACCTGCGGGCGCTACGCGGAGGCCACCCAGCCCGTGGATCCCACGTACACCGCCTGTGGCTCGGTGTCCACCACCGCGCCGCGCCGCTACATCGAGCCCGTGAACATCGCCGAGCTGCGGTGAGTTCCAGCCGTATCCCGTTCGCGCCATGCCTGGGCGGCCGCCATCCACTGCCGAAGTGCGCGCGCGGGTTGCCAGTTGAGGGAGGCGCCGGGCTGGGGCACGCGTGGGCCGATCGGGACTTTGGGCGGTGTAGGTGGTCAGCGCGCTGTGTGCGCTGGAGCTGAAGTAGTGCTCGAGCCATCGCCAGGATGCCAGAGCCTCACTGCGGCGGTCTGGGGTAATAAGCCGCATTGCGCCGACCGGAATTCGGAGCCCTTCCGCGGCCATCGGCAACGTGTGGTCTTCTGCCAGCTGCTCCACGACGCTGCGGATGTCGAAGCGGCGCCGTGTCCGGTGGGCCAGCCAGAACCCTGCGCTTCACCGACCTCGATGGACTGCGGCTGGCTTGCTCTGCGACCAATACCAAAGGCGGCCAGCTCGCCGATCTCGAACTGCGTCACCGAGGGCGGGCCCGCTGCGAGGACCGCATCCGGGGCGCCCGCGACACCGGCCTGCGCAACCTGCCCCTGCACGACACCGCCCAGAACCGGATCTGGCTGCAGATCGTCTCCCTCGCACTCGACCTCCTCGCCGGGCTGCCGATGCTCGCCCGGCCCGGCGACACTCGCCGCTGGGAACCCAAGAAGCTCCACCTGCGGCTGTTCTCGGTCGTCGCCGAGTTCGTGAACACCGGCCGCCGCAGGCGCGTGCCACTCGGACCTCTCCGTCGTCAACGGCAACCGCCGCCGGCCTTTGCCGATGCTGCTGGGCCACGAAGCCTCCGCGACCGTCCTGGAGACGGGCCGCGACGTCACGGACCTGCCCGCGGGATCGCGCGTCGTCGCGACCTTCATGCCGCGCTGCGGTCGCTGCGCGGCCTGCGCGACCGAGGGACGCCTGCCCTGTACCCCGGGGACGAACGCCAACACCGAGGGCGTCCTGTTCGACGGCGGGAGCAGGCTCGGCCGCGCCGGCCTCGGGATCGCCCACCACCTGGGCGTGTCCGCCTTTGCCACCCACGCGGTGGTCGACCGGCGCTCGATCGTGCCCGTCGGCGACGACGTACCGGCCGGCGTGGCGGCACTGCTCGGGTGCGCGGTCCTGACCGGCGGCGGCGCGGTCCCCAACGTACGCCCGCCGCGTGACGGCGACACCGTGGCGGTGATCGGACTCGGCGGAGTCGGCATGGCCGCGCCGATGGTGGCCGTGGCGGCCGCGGACTGCCGGGTCATCGCCGTCGACACACTGGAGACGAAACTCGTCCAGGCCCGCCGCAGCCGACGGCACTGTTCTTCCACGGCGGCGGCTGGGTGATGGGCAGCCTGGACACCCACGATTCCCTGTGCCGCCACCTGGCCGCGGAGGCGAGGACGGCGATCCTTGCGGTCGACTACCGCCTGTCTCCCGAGCACCCCCACCCGGCGCCCCTGGAGGACGCCCGCGCGGCTCTCACCTGGCTGCGCGAGAACGGCCGCCGACACGGCCTGGACCCGGAGAGCCTCGCTGTCGCCGGCGACAGCGAGGGCGCTCACCTCGCAGCCGCCCTCGCCCGGGAGGACCCACACATCGCCGGCCAACTCCTCCTCTATCCCGTGGTCTCGGCGGCGACCGACACGGCGTCCTACCGCCGGCTGAGCCGCGGGTTCCCGCTCACCGCGGCCACCATGCGGTGGTTCATGGACCTGTACACCGACGGCCGTACGGAGCCCGGCGAGGCGATCGTCGATCTGGCTGTCGACCCCCGGTCCATACCCACGTTTCTCTGCACGGTAGGGCACGACCCGCTGTGCGACGACGGCCTCACCTACGCCGCCGCGCTCACCCGAGCGGGCGCCGAGGTGCAGCACGTTCACCTGGCGCAACACGCCCACGGCATCTTCACCTCGGCCGGAGCCGTCCCGACGGCCGAGCGGGTCCTTGCCAGCGCATGTGCCTTCCTCTAGGGCGTTCTGAAGCGCTGACCTGGCCACACACGGCGCGACCATGTGCCGCGTCTCGGTGACCAGGAGGTCCATGCCCTGCTCTCCGACGTCACTCGGTGTGAGGTGTCCCGACGACGTTGGCGAGCCTGCCCTGGGCGGAGAATCCGACGGCGGTCGGCCTGCATGACGTAGGCGTGAGGCTCCTCGTGCAGCGTCAGTTCTCCCCGGATTCTGACGGGACGACTTGCTGCCCGGCGAGGGGGGATCGGGACCCGATGGCGTCGGCTGACCGCCAACCGTCAGGCTCTCCTCGCCCTGCCTCATCTGCGATGCGGTGACACCTACGCCCAGTTCGCCGCCGGGTTCTGTATCGGCGTTGCAACCGTGTACCGCTACATACGCGAGGCCGTCGATGCGCTGGCCGCCCTCGCGCCCACCCTGGCCAAGGCGACGGACATCGCGCGGACCAAGGCGTTCGTGATCCTGGACGGCACCCTGCCGCCAATCGACCGGATCGCCGCCGATACCCCGTACTGCTCGGGCAAACACGAACGTCACGGCATGAACGTCCAGGTCCAGCGCCGGCACAAGAGCACACACGCCGAGATCCGCTGCCTCGGCGAGCTGGCCATGGCCACCTTGAAGGGCTGGCGCCTCCTACGAAAGCTCCGTTGCAGCACCAACCGCATCACCGCGATCGTCCAGGCTGCCCTCGTCCTTCATCACGCCTCGGCGTGAGGTCGGAAAAGGCCCAGTGCTGCTGCATCGGGCCGCGCTTGCAGCAACGTCAGTAGCCAGGCCCGTACACGCTTCCGCTCCAGTGCTGAAGCGGCCTGTGCGTCGCCGGCCTGGGTCGGTTCGTACCGCACATCCGGCTCGCGAGGCCGCCTGGTGCGAAGCCGTCGCTCGCGAGTTGCAGGCGGCCGCGGGGGCTCGGGTGGGCGGCAGGCCGCGAGCCGGGTTCCGGGACGGTCGAGCGTCGACCGGTAGATGGCCAGAGAGACCGTTCTCCATGAACTAGAGCGATGTCGGTGCCGGATAGGTCGGTGACGCGTGGACACGCTTCGTCGGTGTGGGCGGAGGGACCTCCACATAGCTGACGGATCATCAGGAAGGTCAGCATTCGGTCAGCATGAGTCGCCTGGCGCCCCCCGGAGAATTCCCTTAACAGACGTCGGTGGCGGCGCGAAAGTCCAGGTGGGAAGCCGTCTCGCCTGACCGGAGCGATGTTCCTCACAAACATCGGACGAGGGTGTCGGTGTAGAGTCGCGACCGCCTTTGACCTGCAGAAAGCAGGCAGGGAGCCGTCTTCGAGGAGTCCACAGTGCTGCGCACTCTGTTCAAGTCCAAGATCCACCGGGCCACCGTCACCCAGGCCGACCTGCACTACGTCGGGTCCGTGACCGTCGACGCCGATCTCCTCGACGCGGCGGATCTGCTGCCCGGCGAGCTCGTGCACATCGTGGACATCACCAACGGGGCCCGGCTGGAGACCTACGTCATCAAGGGCGAGCGCGGATCCGGGGTCATCGGGATCAACGGCGCCGCCGCGCACCTCGTGCACCCCGGTGACCTGGTCATCCTCATCAGCTACGCGCAGATGGACGACGCCGAGGCGCGCGTGTTCGAGCCGCGCGTCGTCCACGTCGACGGCGACAACCGCATCATCGAACTGGGTGCGGATCCGTCCGCCCCGGTTCCGGGAACGGACCAGGAGCGCAGCCCCCACGCGGTGGCTGTCTGAGGAGGGTCGGGACGATGGCGCAGACCGGGCCGAGTGAATCGATCAAGATCGCGGACGACCGCGGGGCCGGGCGGCTGCTGGCCGTCGAGGACGGGGCGGTGGTGGGACACATCGCCTACTTCGTGCTCGCCGAGGCCCCCCACGCCCTCGTGGCGGTCCACACCATCGTCGAGCCGGGGCACGAGGGCCGCGGGATCGCCGGGAACCTGGTGAAGGCCTTCTACGGGATCGCGGCCGACGAGAGCGTACCCGTCGTGCCGCTCTGCCCGTATGCCGCGAGCTGGGCGGCCAAACACCCCGAGCAGGCGCCCGAGGCGCCGGCCGGAGTGGTGGCCGCGGCCAAGGCGCAGCTCGACGCGGACTCCGACCTGTGGTGACGCCGTCCGCGCCCAGCCTGACCCTGCTGCACACCTCGCCCGTGCACGTGCCGGTCTTCGACGCCCTGCGGGACCGGCACCACCCCGGCGCCGTCCTGCGCCACCTGGTGGTGCCCGAGCTGCTGGAGCGGGCCCGTGCGCTGGGGCCCGCGTCGCAGACTGCGGCCGTGCGGGAGCTGCTGGCGGGCTGTGAGGGGCCCGTCCTGGTCACCTGCTCCTCGATCGGGGCCGTCGCCGAGTCGCTGACCGGGGAGCTCGGCGTCCCGGTGCTCCGGGTCGACCGTCCGCTGGCGGCCGCCGCGGTCCGCACCGGGCGGCGGATCCTCGTACTGGCCACCGTGGCGTCGACGCTCGCCCCGACCGCGGAGCTGCTGGAGGAGGAGGCCGGAAGGGCCGGCCGGCCGGTGTCGGTCCGTACCCGGCTGGTCGACGGTGCCTGGGACCGCTTCGCGGCGGGCGACGCGGCCGGCTGTCTCGGGCTCGTGGCCGCCGCGGCGGACGCCGTCACCGATGCGGACGTCATCGTCCTCGCCCAGGTCTCCATGGCGGGCGCGCAGGCCCTGGTCACCACCGCGGTGCCGGTCCTGTCCAGCCCCGCATCCGGCCTCGGGGCCGCTCTGGCGCAGTAGCCCGACGGGCGCCGGAACCGGGACCGCGGGAGGCTGGAGGCATGACACAGCCTCCCGTCCCCGATCCGGCCCCGGTGCCGAATCCGTTCCCGGATCCGGGGCCGCTGCCCCGGCCCGAGCCGCCCACACCCGGCCCGGTGCCCGAACCCGACCCGGTGCCGCCGCCGCCCGGCCCCGCGCCGCAGCCCGCGCCGGATCCGTGGAGCTGACGCGGACCGGCGACTAGCCGACCCGGAGCCGACCCGGAGCCGGCGCTGAGCCGACGCCGAGCCGGCCCGGCCCGCCGCGTCAGTCCGTACGGACTTCGGAGCGGTCGCCGCTCCACAGCGTGTGGTACGAGCCCTCGCGGTCGGTGCGCCGGTAGGTGTGCGCCCCGAAGAAGTCGCGCTGGCCCTGGGTCAGGGCCGCCGGGAGCCGCTCCGAGCGCAGGGCGTCGTAGTACGCCAGCGAGGCCGCGAAGGCCGGTACCGCAATGCCCTGGCGGACCGCCGTGACCAGCACCTCGCGCCAGTCGTGCTGCGCGGCGCCGATCTCGTCGGCGAAGCCGGCGTCCGCCAGCAGGCTCGGCAGCTCCGGCCGGGCGTCGTACGCGGCACGGATCCGGTCCAGGAACGCGGCCCGGATGATGCAGCCGCCGCGCCACAGCGAGGCCACGGCGCCCGGGTCCACGCCCCAGCCGTACTCCTCGCTGCCGGCCTGGATCTGGTGGAAGCCCTGCGTGTACGAGACGATCTTCGAGGCGTACAGGGCCTGCTCCACCTGGGCGGCGAAGGCATCCGCGGCCTCGGCGGGGAGCGGCTCGGCCCGCGGACCGGCCAGGCCCCGCGCGGCCGTACGCAGCTCACCGTGGCCCGAAACCGCGCGGGCGAAGACCGCCTCGGCGATCCCGGACACCGGCACGCCCAGATCGAGGGCGATCTGCACGGTCCAGCGGCCGGTGCCCTTCTGCTCGGCGGCGTCGGCGACCACGTCCACGAACGACCGTCCGGTCGCGGCGTCCGTGTGCGCGAGCACCTCGGCGGTGATCTCGATCAGGTACGAGTCCAGGCGGCCCTTGTTCCAGGCGCGGAAGGTCTCGGCGATCTTCGCGGGGGAGTAGCCGGCCACCTCGCGCAGCAGGTGGTAGGCCTCCGCGATCAGCTGCATGTCGGCGTACTCGATGCCGTTGTGCACCATCTTCACGAAGTGCCCGGCGCCGTCGGGGCCCACGTGCGAGGTGCAGGGCGTGCCGTCGGCGGCCTTGGCGGCGATCTTCTCCAGCATCGGGCCGAGCGCGGCGTAGGACTCCTCGGATCCGCCGGGCATGATGCTCGGGCCGAGCAGAGCGCCCTCCTCGCCGCCCGAGATGCCGGCGCCCACGAAGTGCAGGTCCTGCTCGCGCAGCTCCTTCTCGCGGCGCCGGGTGTCCTCGAAGTGGGCGTTCCCGCCGTCGATGATCACGTCGCCCGGCTCCAGCAGCGGCGCGAACTCGCGGATCACCGCGTCGGTCGGCTCACCGGCCTTCACCATGATGATCAGACGGCGCGGGCGCTCCAGCGCGTCCACGAACTCCTTCGCGGACCCGGCGGCCACGAAGGAACCCTCGTGACCGAACTCCTGCACGAGCGCCGTGGTCTTGGCGGTGGTGCGGTTGTGGACGGCGACGGAGAATCCGTTGCGGGCGAAGTTGCGGGCCAGGTTGCTGCCCATCACCGCGAGTCCGGTGACGCCGATCTGGGCCGTGCTGCTGGTCATGTGCGTGCGCTCCTGAGTGCGTCGACAGTGCATTCGATGTGCGGAGGGATGCGGGAGCACCGACGCTACCCCGGCGGAGATCCTTACCGGTGTCACGCATTCGGCGGGAAACCAACTTCCGCTCGAAAGCGTTGTGTTGTGCGCCTTGTCATGCTCCGGACGTGGCGTTAGGTTGCGAGGTTCCTGATGTCTTCGATGGGGGCTCCCATGGGTGTACGGGGCCGGCACCGCCGGTATCAGCCGAGCAGCATCAACCGTGCTTCGCTCGTCGTCACCGCCGGCGGGGCCGGAATAGCGCTGCCCCTGATCGGAGCGGGCACGGCGCACGCCGCCTCGTTGGACACGTGGAGCAAGGTCGCCGCCTGCGAATCCACGAGCAACTGGCACATCAACACCGGCAACGGCTATTACGGCGGACTCCAGTTCAGCCAGAGCACCTGGCGTGCCTTCGGCGGTACCGCGTACGCCGCCCGCGCCGATCTGGCCACCAAGGAACAGCAGATCGCCGTGGCGGAGAAGGTGCTGAAGGGGCAGGGCCCGCAGGCCTGGCCCGTCTGCGGGAAGCAGGCCGGACTCAGCCGCAGCGGCCCGGCGCCCGCGCTCGGGGCGCAGGGCAAGGCGACGGGCCCGGGGAAGGCGACGGCGCCGAAGGTGGCGGCTCAGGCCGCTCCGAAGGCTCCCGAGGCGGCTGCGCGGACCGCTCCCCGGAGCACGACGCCCCGCCCGGCCGGGACGTCCGTCCTGCCCGCCCCCTACGTCGTCGCTCCCGGGGACTCCCTGTCGGAGATCGCCACCGAGCAGCACGTCGAGGGCGGCTGGCAGTCCCTCTACGCGACCAACCGGGCCGTCGTGGGCGGCGATCCGGACCTGATCTTCCCCGGACAGCGCCTCACCTTGCGCGTCACGGCGGCGCCGCCCGCGCCGAACCCGGAGAAGCCGCCGCGCACGGCCGAACCCGTCAAGCCCGTGGCACCGGCGAAACCCGCCGAGCAGGCCGGCAGGAAGCCGGCCCAAAAGCCTGCCGAGAAGCCCGCGGAAAAGCCGCAGACCCCCTCCGGAGCGTTCAGCGCCCCGGTCGACGCGGGTCTCGGCACCGCCTACCACGTCGCGGGCTCGGCCTGGTCCAGCGGCTACCACACCGGCATCGACTTCCCGGTGGCCACCGGCACCACCATCAAGGCCGTCAGCAGCGGGCAGGTCGTCTCAGCGGGCTGGGCCGGGGCGTACGGGTACCAGGTCGTCATCCGGCACACCGACGGCCGGTACTCCCAGTACGCGCACCTGTCGGCGCTCTCGGTCAAGGCCGGCTCGGCGGTCTCCGGCGGACAGCGGATCGGCCGCTCCGGCTCGACCGGCAACACGACCGGGCCGCACCTGCACTTCGAGATCCGCACGGGCCCCGGCTACGGCACCGACATCGACCCGCTGAAATACCTGCGGGCCCACGGAGTCTCCATCTGAGGCGGGGGGCGCGGCTTGTGCCGGCGCCGGAGCCGGAGCCACAGGCCCGGCCGGCGCCGGAGCCGGTTCCGACGCTGCGAGCACCCCCGCGTCCCGGGGTGCGGCGGTGAGCAGGACGAGCCCGGTCGCTGCCACGGCCGCGCTCACCAGCGCCGCGGCGGCGCCGACCGTCCCGTAGCGGAAGCCCTCGTCGAAGAGCGCGATGCCGACCGTCGCCGCGACCACCGGGTTGGCCACCGTCACGGTGGCCAGCGGCACGTTCAGTCCGGCGCCCCGGTAGGCCGCCTGCGACAGCAGCAGTCCGCTGGTGGCCAGCGCGGCGATCGCGGTCAGCTCCGGCCACAGCGTGACCAGCGCGTCCGGGGCGAAGCTCTCGGCCACCGACTTCGTGAACACCGAGGCCATCCCGAAGGCGGCCCCCGCCGCCGTGGCCAGCAGCATGCTGCGCGCGGTGGCCTGCCGCACCCGGCGCGTGGCCAGGAACAGTACGGACACCAAGGCGCCGGTCGCCGTCAGGAGCAGGCTCTGCTCCCCGCCCGACAGGGACTGCTCGGCCCGTCCGCCCCCGCCCGTCAGGGCCAGCAGCCCGGCCAGCCCGGCCGTGGCCAGGAGGGCCCCGCGCCAGGCGGCGGCGCCCGCGCGGCGGCGTACGAAGACCGCCGCCATCGGCAGCGCGAAGACGATGGTGAGGGCCCCGAGCGGCTGCACCAGGCTCAGCGGCCCGTAGGCCAGCGCCACCACGTGCAGCAGGGCGCCGAGGCCGTTCAGTGCGATCGCGGCGTACCAGGCGGGCCGGCGCACCGGCGCGTACGGGCGGTCCGGCGTACCGGAAGCGACCCGTTCCTGGACGATTGCTCCGGCCGCATACGCCACGGCGGACACCAGGCACAGCAGGACCGAAAACGCGAGGGCACTCATAAAAATCACAATGCCCGAGTCCGGAGAGCTATTCCTCCCCCCAAAGGGGGGGTCGAGTACGCCCTTGGGCGTACTCCCAACGCAGTAGCGCGGAGCGGGGGAGTGCGTTTGTCTTCCCGCGTGGGGGATCCGTACACTAGCCCTTTTGGGGACTTCCGCATCCGGCGGACGCGGACGACTGATCAAGGAACGACAGCGGTATGACGGTGACCGAAGACAGCCAGGAGCAGGGCCACGCCTTCGGGCCCGGCATCGACCCCGACCGCCTTGCCCTCTGCCTGAGCGTGCTCGACGAGCTCGACAAGCTCGACGTCGACCACCCGGACGCGATCACCGTGCGCCGCGCCACCGCCGGTCTGTACCGGACGGTCAAGCAGCGCCGCCGCCAGGACCGCCGCGCCGCCAAGACCGCCAACGACAAGGCCGTCACGGAGGCGACCGCGACCGGCTCCGCCGAGCGCATCGACGACGAGACCGAGGGCCTGCTGCCCTCCTCGGTCACGGAGACCGGCCGGATCGCCGGGATCCTCCAGCGCCCGCGCTCCTGCTACGTCTGCAAGACGCGGTACGTCGAGGTCGACTACTTCTACCACCAGCTCTGCCCGAGCTGCGCCGTCGAGAACCGGACCAAGCGGGAAGTCCGTGCCGACCTCACCGGCAAGCGCGCGCTGCTCACCGGCGGCCGGGCCAAGATCGGCATGTACATCGCGCTGCGGCTGCTGCGCGACGGCGCGCACACCACGATCACCACCCGCTTCCCCAAGGACGCCATCCGCCGTTTCAAGGCGATGGAGGACTCTGCGGACTGGATGCACCGCCTGGAGGTCGTGGGCATCGACCTGCGCGACCCGGCCCAGTCCGTGGCGCTCGCCGACCAGGTGGCCGCGGCCGGTCCGCTCGACATCCTGATCAACAACGCGACGCAGACCGTGCGCCGCCTGCCGTCCGCGTACGCGGCGCTGGTCGAGGGGGAGAGCGCCCCGCTGCCGGCCGGCGAGCTCCCCGCCCACCACGTCATCGGCGCCTTCAACTCCGGCGCGGTCGACGGCCTGGCGGCGCTGCCCGTCGGCGTCAGCGGGCTCGAGGCGCAGAAGGTCGCCGACCTCGCCCTGGTCGCGGGCAACGCCAGCCTGGAGCGGCACCTCGCCGGTACCGCCATCGACGCGGGCGGCCTGCTGCCCGACGTCGTCGACAGCAACACCTGGGTGCAGACCATCGACCAGATCTCCCCGGTGGAGCTGCTCGAGACCCAGCTGTGCAACTACACGTCGCCGTTCATCCTGATCAGCGCGCTCCGGCCGTCCATGGCCGAAGCCGCGCGAAAGGCCGCCGGCGGGCGGGCGTACGTCGTGAACGTCTCGGCGATGGAGGGCGTCTTCAGCCGCGGCTACAAGGGTGCGGGGCACCCGAACACCAACGCCGCCAAGGCCGCGATGAACATGGTGACGCGGACCAGCGGCCAGGAGATGTTCCAGACCGACCGGATCCTGATGACCTCGGTCGACACCGGCTGGATCACGGACGAGCGCCCGCACTTCGACAAGCTCCGCCTCGCCGAGGAGGGCTTCCACGCCCCCCTCGACCTGGTCGACGGCGCGGCCCGGGTCTACGACCCGATCGTCCGCGGCGAGCTCGGCGAGGACCTGTACGGCGTCTTCCTCAAGGACTACGCACCCGCCAACTGGTAGGCCGCGCGCACACGGTTCACCTGGCCCCGAGCCGGGTCGTCCGCGCCGCGCCACCTGCCCCGCGTCATCCGAGCGCCCCCCGTACGCACATCCGCCGTCCGTGTCACCCGGCCGGGCGGGCGCTGCTGTGCGAGCCTGGACACCATGGGGACGGGGGCTCGTCGGCGCGGCGCGGGCCACGGTGGTGAGGCGGGTTCGGCGTGTTGCGAGGCCGGTGGCGGAGTACGGGCGGCGCCCTGGTGCGCGTGGTCGTCGTCTGGGCGGTGTCCACCCTCACCATGCTCGTCCTGGCCGGAATCCTCCCCGACTTCAGGCTCCAGGCGGGCGCGGGCGGCGACCGCGACAGCATCACGCAGATAGGGCTGACCGCCGCCCTCGGCGCGGGCGCGTTCGGTCTGCTGAGCGCGCTGGTGTGGCCGGTTCTCGTACGCGCCCTGCTGCTCGTGCCGGCCCTGGTCCTCGGCCTGCTCGTCTTCTTCCTCAACGGCTCGCTGCTGCTGATCGCGCTCAGCCTGATCCCGGCCGGCCGCGGTGAGGCGGACCCCGAGACGGCGGTGGTGGTCGCCGCCGTGATGTCCGCCGTCGCCTCCGCGACCTCCACCGCCCTCGCCGTCCGGGACGACGAGGCCTACCGGCGCCGGCTCTACCGGCTCGCCGACCGCCGCCGGCGCCGGCAGCACCGCGAGGGCATGCCCGGAGCCGACGAACGCGCGCCCGCCGTGGTGTTCCTGCAGCTCGACGGGGTCGGGTACGACGTGCTGCGGCGCGCGGCCGGCAGCGGACTGATGCCGACGGTGGCCGACTGGCTCGACCGCACCCACCGCGTCACCTCCTGGCGCACCGACTGGTCCAGCCAGACCGGCGCCAGCCAGCTCGGCATCCTGCACGGCTCCAACTTCGACGTCCCGGCCTTCCGCTGGTACGAGAAGGACACCGGCGAGGTGGTGGTCTGCAACCGGCCCACCAGCGCGGCCGAGCTCCAGCGGCGGGCCGTCGAACGCACCGGTGACGGGGGTCTGCTCACCCTCGACGGGGCCAGCCGCGGCAACCTCTTCAGCGGCGGGGCCGGCCAGCTGGCGCTCGTCCTGTCCGTCTCCGCCCGCCGGGGCCCGCACAACCGCTCCCGCGCGGGCTACTTCGCGTACTTCTCCGACCCGGCCAACGCGGTCCGCACGGCGCTCTCCTTCGTCGCCGAGGTGGCCCGCGAGATCACCCAGTCGCTGCGCGGCCGCCTGCGCGGGGACCGGCCACGGGTCGCGCGCGGCGGGCTGTACCCGCTGATCCGGGCCTTCGCGACGGTGGTGGAGCGCGACGTCGTGGTCGCCGCGGTGATCGGCGACATGCTGGCCGGGCGCGCCGCGGTCTACGCCGACCTGGTCGCCTACGACGAGGTTGCCCACCACTCGGGCCCGCGCTCCCGGGACACCGAGCAGGTGCTCGCCCGGCTCGACCGCAGCCTCGCGCTCATCGCCCGGGTCGCCGAGCACGCGCCCCGCGAGTACCGGATCGTGCTGCTCTCCGACCACGGCCAGAGCGCGGGGGAGACCTTCCTGGCCCGGTACGGGCTCACCCTGAAGGACCTCGTCCGCGCGGGCTGCGGGCTGCCCGTGTCCCGGAAGGCCGGCCGGACCCGCAGCGGCGCCGAGGCGCGGGCCGCCGTACGGGCCGCCCTGCACCGGCCGGTGGAGGAGGCGGACGAGGAGGTGCGGCCCGGGGCGGGCCCGGACCCGGTGGTACTGGCCTCGGGCAACCTCGGGCTGATCTCCTTCCCGGACCTGCCGGGCCGTGCGTCGAGGGAGCGGATCGAGCGCGCGCACCCGGCGCTGCTCTCCACCCTGGCGAACCACCCCGGGGTCGGGTTCCTGCTCGTCGACGGGGTGGTTCTGGCGGCCGACGGGGCCGAAGCCCGGCTGGACGAGCCGGGGGCGGCGGAGCAACTGCTGGCCGCCTTCGGCCCGGGCGCGGCGCGGGCGGTCCGGCGGACCGACACCTTCCCGCACGTGGCCGACGTGATGGTGAACTCGGCCTACGACCCGCAGACGGGGGCGGTGCACGCCTTCGAGGAGCAGATCGGCTCCCACGGCGGTCTGGGCGGCGAGCAGGGCCACCCGTTCCTGATGTGGCCGGTGGAGCTCTCCGAGCCGGTGTACCGGCCGGACGGGGAGCTGGTGGGCGCGGAGGCGGTGCACGAGGTCCTGCGCCGCTGGCTCACCGAGGCGGACGGGCCCCAGGTCCCGGTGCTCCCGGAGGCCTCGGTGACCCCGGGCACGGACCCGGCACCGGCGGCCTAGAGCCAGGCCGTCCCCCTCGGATCCTGCCCGGCCCCCGGATCCTGCCCGGCCCCCGGATCCTGCCCGGCCCCCGGATCCTGCCCGCCCGGCCGATCCGCGGCCCGGGAGCCGGGCGGCCGTCCGGCGCCGGGCGTACTTTGGAAGCAGAGTCCATCAGGGGGGCTCCAAGGGGTCGCCATGTCCGCGATCAGCAAGAGCATCGACATAGACCGCAGGCCCGAGGACGTCTACTCGTACATCACGGACCCCACGCACCTCCCGGAGTGGCAGGACAGTGCCGTCTCCGCGGTGCCGATGGGAGACCTTCCCGTCCACGTGGGGTCGAAGGTCATCGTCACCCGGCAGATAGGCAAGCGCAGGATGCCCACCACCATGCAGGTCATGGAACTCGACCCGCCGAGGAGCTGGCACTTCCACGGCGTCGACGGGCCGGTCCGGCCGGACGTACGGGGGCACATCGAACCCCTCGACGGCGGGACCCGCTCCCGTGTCACCCTCGCGGTCGACTTCGAGGGCCACGGCTTGGGCCGGGCGTTCGTCCCCCTCGCGGTCAAGCCCATGGTCCGCAAGGAGATGCCGCGGAGCGAGGAGAAGCTCAAGCACCTGCTGGAGCACTCCGCGGCCTGAGTTCCGCAAGGACACCCCGGGGAAAACCGGGTGCTTCGAGACACGCGGTGCACCCACACTGGGCGCACCGCGTACCCGGACCCCTAAGGACATCCCCACCCGTGCAGGCTGCCGTCACCGTCACCCCCGCCCAGCTCCCCGAACTGCTCCTCGGGCTCGCCACCGTGCGGCCCGTGTTCCTCTGGGGGGCGCCCGGCATCGGCAAGTCCTCGCTCGTACGGAAGTTCGCCGACTCGCTGGGGCTGGAATGCGTGAGCCTGCTCGGCACCCAGCTCGCGCCCGAGGACCTGATCGGCGTCCCGCAGATCCGTGACGGGCGCTCCGTGTTCTGCCCGCCCGAGGCCATCGCCCGTGAGGAGTCGTACTGCCTGTTCCTCGACGAGCTCAACGCCGCGAGCCCGGACGTGCAGAAGGCCTTCTACTCCCTGATCCTCGACCGGCGGATCGGGTCCTACGAGCTGCCCGCGGGCTCCATCGTCATCGGCGCGGGCAACCGGGCCACCGACAACGCCCTGGCCCGCCCCATCGCCTCCGCACTCGTCAACCGGCTCACCCACGTCCACCTGCAGGTCTCCGCCGGGGACTGGCTGGTCTGGGCCGGAGAGCACGGCATCCACCCGTGGGTCACCGACTACCTCACCGACCGGCCCGACCACCTGTGGTCGCAGCCGCCCAAGACGGAGGAGCCGTTCTCCACGCCGCGCTCCTGGCACATGCTCTCCGACGCCCTGCACTCCTTCGGCCCGGACCTGGACGAGCAGACGCTCGGCGTGCTCGCGCACGGCACCCTCACCCCCGCGCACGCCGTCTCCTTCCGCGGCTACGCCAAGATCGTCCGCCACACCTTCGGCATCGAGGCGGTCATCAAGGGCGACGCGTCCTGGCCCGCCCGCGTGGAGGACTGCGATCTGCTCTACTACCTCGCCGAGGCCTTCCGGGGCCGCCTGGTCAAGGAGCTCCCGGCCCGCAAGGAACACGTCTCGCCCGGCGTCCGGCAGACCGCCTACCGAGCCAAGTCCCTGCTCGTCCAACTCGCAGAGATCTCCGTCGAGGTGGCCCAGACCGTCATCGCCGACGACGCGGACGGCCATCCCGTGCTGCCCGCCTGGTTCCTCATCGAAGCCGCCCGCGACCTCCCCCGGCTGGTCGAGGCCCGCCGGTGAACCGCAAGGCCGAACAGCCAGGGCCCGATCCGGCCACCCTCGCCTACGAGGCCGGGCGTGCCGCGATCCGGCAGAACCCGGCCCTGAACGCCGTCTCCGCCACCCACTGCCGCAGCCGCCAGTGCACGGCCTGCACCACCGCCGGGCTCGCCGTGGTCACCTCCAACGGGGTGATCCACGCACACCCGACCCGCCGCGCCGAGCCCGCCGAGTGGGCCTGGGCCCTGGCGCACTGCCTGCTCCACCTCGGCTTCGGGCACGTACCCGCCGCCAAGGAGGACGACCGCCCGCAGCCCGACCGCGCCGACCTCACCGCCCGCTGCGTGGTCGTCAACCGGTTCCTGCTGACCTTCCCCGTGGGCCGGGCCCCCGACCGGCTGCCCGAGCAGTACCCGGGCGGCGACGAGGAGCAGCTCGCCGCCGCCTGGCGCCAGGACGGGGTCCCGGCCCGGTACGCGGACTGCGGTACGAGCGCCCCCGGCGCCCCCGACCAGATCCTGCAGGCCTGGCGGCACTGGAAGCCCGTACCGGACTGGCAGACCGGCTTCGCCCACGCCCTCACCCGGTCCGTGTCCGCCACCATGGACCGGGCCGCCGGCCGCGAGGGCCACCGGCCGCAGCCGTGGGAGCGGGCCCTGAACTGGTTCGTCTCCTCCTACCCCCTGCTCGGCGGCCTCGCCGCGGGCCTGAAGATCGTCGCCGACGCCGAGCTGGCCCGCGCCCAGGGCATCGACATCGCCGCCGTCAGCGCGAGCGCCGGGGAGATCTACGTGAACCCGCTGCGTACCTTCGCCGACGGGGAATGGCGGTTCATCCTGGCCCACGAGATGCTGCACGCCGCCCTGCGGCACGGGGAGCGCCGCGGCGCCCGCGACCCGTACCTCCACAACGTGGCCGCCGACTACGTGGTCAACGGCTGGCTCGTGGAGATGGACGTCGGCGAGATGCCCGAGGGGCTGCTGTACGACGCGGAGCTGAGGGACCTCTCCGTGGAGGAGGTCTACGACCGGATCACCGGCGACCTGCGGCGGATGCGCCGGCTCGCCACCCTGCGCGGCAAGGGCCGCGGGGACATCCTGGGCGAGCCGCTGCCGCACCCGGGGAGCTGCCCGTACACCGACCTGGACGAGTTCTACCGGCGCGGCCTGGTCCAGGGCTTCGACCTGCACGGGTACGGGGAGCGCGGACTGCTGCCCGCCGGGCTGGTGCAGGAGATCAGGGCGCTGGCCCACCCGCCGGTGCCCTGGGACGCGCGCCTGGCCCGCTGGTTCGACGAGTACGTGCCCCGCCCGGAGCCCGTACGCAGCTTCGCGCGCCCGGCCCGCCGGCAGGCCTCCACCCCGGACATCCCGCGCGCGGGCCGGTACTTCCCCCCGCGGGAGACGGCCCGCTGCACCTTCGGCGTGGTGCTCGACACCTCGGGGTCGATGGACACCGCCCTGCTCGGCAAGGCGCTCGGCGCCATCGCCTCGTACGCCGAAGCCCGCGACGTGCCGGCCGCCCGCGTCGTGTTCTGCGACGCGGCGCCGTACGACGCGGGCTATCTGCCCCCGACCGAGATCGCGGGCCGGGTGAAAGTGCGGGGCCGGGGCGGTACCGTGCTGCAGCCGGGCATCGACCTGCTGCTGCGGGCGGAGGACTTCCCGCCCGGGGCCCCGGTCCTGGTGATCACGGACGGCTGGACCGACACCCTGCGGATCCGGCGCGAGCACGCCTTCCTGGTTCCGCAGGGCGCCTCCCTGCCGTTCACGCCCCGCGGGCCGGTCTTCCGACTGGCCTGAGGGCCTCCCCGGTTTTTTAGTCGAGGTAGTCGCGCAGCACCTGCGAACGCGACGGGTGACGGAGCTTCGACATGGTCTTCGACTCGATCTGGCGGATGCGCTCACGGGTGACCCCGTACACGCGGCCGATCTCGTCGAGGGTCTTCGGCTGGCCGTCGTTGAGGCCGTAGCGCATGGAGACCACGCCCGCCTCGCGCTCCGAGAGCGTGCCCAGGATGGACTGGAGCTGCTCCTGGAGGAAGGTGAAGGAGACCGCGTCGGCCGGTACGACCGCCTCGGAGTCCTCGATGAGGTCACCGAACTCGCTGTCGCCCTCCTCACCCAGCGGGGTGTGCAGGGAGATCGGCTCGCGGCCGTACTTCTGGACCTCGATGACCTTCTCGGGGGTCATGTCGAGTTCCTTGCCCAGCTCCTCCGGAGTGGGCTCGCGGCCCAGGTCCTGGAGCATCTGGCGCTGGACCCGGGCCAGCTTGTTGATGATCTCGACCATGTGGACGGGGATGCGGATGGTGCGCGACTGGTCGGCCATGGCACGCGTGATCGCCTGCCGGATCCACCAGGTCGCGTACGTGGAGAACTTGAAGCCCTTGGTGTAGTCGAACTTCTCCACGGCGCGGATCAGACCGACGTTGCCCTCCTGGATCAGGTCCAGGAAGAGCATGCCGCGGCCGGTGTAGCGCTTGGCGAGGGAGACCACGAGACGGAGGTTGGCCTCCAGCAGGTGGTTCTTGGCCCGGCGGCCGTCCTCGACGAGGATCTCCAGCTCGCGCTTGAACGCGGGCTTGTGGTCCTCCTCCTCTTCGAGCTTGTACTCGGAGAAGAGACCGGCCTCGATGCGCTTGGCGAGCTCCACCTCCTGCTCGGCGTTGAGCAGCGGCACCTTGCCGATGAGCTTGAGGTAGTCCTTGACGGGGTCGGCGGTGGCGCCGGCGACCATGACGGTCTGCGCCGGGGCGTCGTCCTCGTCGTCGTCGGACAGGACGAAGCCGGCGCTGCCGCCCGTCTTGGGCGTCTCCTTCTCGTCGCCCTCGTCCAGGTCCTCGGCAGCCCAGTCCTCGCCCTCGGCCACGGGGGCATCGCCCTCGTCGCCGTCCTTGGCGGTCTTCTTGGTGGCGGCCGTCTTCTTCACGGCGGTCTTCTTCACGGCGGCCTTCTTGACCGTCCGCTTCTTGGGCGCGGCGGCGGCCTCGGCCGCCACCTCCTCCTCGGTCCCGGAGGCCGACGGGTCGGATATCGCCGCTGCGGGGGTGGTGGCGGCCGTCTTGCGCGCACCGATGAGGCGCGGCGGGGCGGCAGCCTTCTTGGCGACGGCGCGCGCCGGGGCGGCGGCCGCCTTGCGCGGCTTCTTGGCGGCAGCCTTCGTGGCGGGGGCGGCGCTGACGTGCAGGGCGACACCCTCCTCGTCCAGGACCTGGTTCAGGCTGCGCAGGACCCGCTTCCACTGGTCCACCGGGATGCGGCCGGCCTCGAAGGCCTGGCGCACGTCATCACCGTTGATGTGACCCTGCTCGCGGCCACGCTCGACAAGCGCGACCAGGGCCTCGGATTCGGCGATCTCCGTGGGGAACGTACGGGACGGGCTGAGCGACACAAGGAGCCTCTCGTTGCGAACAGATAAGGGGTGGCGGGACATCATCGCGCGAACTCGGGAAACAGACCCGAGGGGGGTCTGTATTCCGGGCCGCACGAGGACACCTGTCGCTTCATCGCATGCCCGAGTAGATTCGTTACGCGCTGAATTGAGTGACCTGCGCCACGCTGCGACCGGGGAGCCGGTCGCGGGTGGTCGCGTCCGCCCGTTTTGTCAGCCCGTTTTGCGGGCCTCGATGAGAAATCGGGCGGTGTGTGCGACGAACGGGCCTTCGTGCTCGATCTGTTCGTGCAGCTCGCGCAACCGGTCCCGATGCTGCCCGACCGTGAAGCCCGGCACCATCCAGATCACCTTCCGTAGAAAGTAGATCACGGCTCCGATGTCGTGGAACTCCGTCCGCAGCCGCTCGGAGCGCAGATCGACCACCTCCAGCCCCGCCTTCGTGGCCTCGGCGACCGCGTCGTCGGGGTGCCGGGCCCGCCGGACCTCCTCCGGCTGCGGGCCGAGGAAGTACTCCACGAGCTCGAAGACGCTCGCCGGGCCGACCTGCTGGGAGAGGTACGTGCCACCGGGCTTCAGCACGCGCGCGATCTCCTCCCACCAGATCGTCACCGGATGCCGGCTGGCGACGAACTCGAAGGCCTCGGCACCGAACGGCAGCGGCGGCTCGTCGGAGTCCGCGACCACGACCACCCCGAGCGGGTGCAGCAGCCTTGTCGCCTTGTCGATGTTCGGCGGCCACGACTCGGTGGCCACCGTCAGCGGGGGCAGGGGCCCGGCTCCGGCGAGCACCTCCCCGCCGCCGGTCTGGATGTCCAGGGCGGAGCCGACCTGCGCCAGGCGCCGCGCCAGCAGGCCCTGGTAGCCCCAGGAGGGGCGCTGCTCGGTGGCGCGGCCGTCGAGCCAGGAGAAGTCCCAGCCGTCCACGGAGACGGACTCCGCCTCCGCGACGAGATGGTCGAAAGTGCGCGTCATGCCCCGATCGTCCCAGGTGCGGCGCCGGTCATCCACCGGATTGCCGGGGCCGGGGCCCACACCGACCCTCCCCGGGGTTCGCCTACACTGGGCGGCGGGCCGTGACTGGCGTTCGGGTGGATCACCACCGGGGAGCGGCCCGGCGTACTCCCGTATCCCGTACGCCGACTGCCGCGCGCCTGGGCGAACCGCGATCCCGCAGCGACGCTCAGGAGCCCCGATGACACCCCAGACGACTGCCCCGACCGTTTCCGCCACCCCGGCCGTTCCGGGCGCCCAGGCCGCCTCTGGAGCCCACGGCGACCAGCCGGAGCGGACCGCCCGGCTGATGGACGGCACCGCCCTCGCCCGCCGCATCTCGGAGCGGACCGCCGAGTACGCCGCGAAGATCACCGAGCGCACCGGGACCGCGCCCTGTCTGGCGACCGTGCTCGTCGGCGAGGACCCCGCGTCCGTCACCTACGTCCGCATGAAGCAGAACCGCTGCGCCAAGGCCGGGATCACCTCCCGCCACGTGGAGCTGCCGGCCGCGACGACCACCGAGGAGCTCGTCGCCACCCTGACCGCGCTCTCCGAGGACCCGGAGATCAGCGGCATCCTGCTCCAGCACCCCGTCCCGCACCACATCGACGAGCGCGCCGCCTTCGAGGCCATCGCCCCGGGCAAGGACGTCGACGGGGTCACCATGCACTCCTTCGCCGCCATGGGCTTCGGACTGCCGGGCTTCGTCTCCTGCACCCCCGGCGGCATCATGCGCCTGCTGGAGGCCTACGACGTGGACCTGACCGGCAAGCACGCCGTGGTCGTCGGCCGCAGTGCGATCCTGGGCAAGCCCGCCGGGATGCTGCTGCTGGAGCAGAACGCCACCGTCACCTACTGCCACTCCCGCACCGTGGACCTGCCGTCCATCGTCCGCCAGGCGGACGTGCTGGTCGCCGCCGTCGGCAAGGCCGAGTTCATCCGCGGCGAGGACATCAAGCCGGGCGCCGTGGTCCTGGACGCCGGCTACAACGAGGGCAACGTCGGCGACGTCCACTTCGAGTCGGCCGCCGCCCGCGCCTCCCTGATCACCCCGGTACCGGGCGGCGTCGGCCCGATGACCATCGCGGTGCTGCTGGAGCAGACCGTCCAGGCCGCCGCCGCGCAGGCCGGCCTGGCCCTCGCGGACCTCTGACCCCTCCCGCACCCCCTGCCGTACGGCGAACGCCCCGGGCCCTTCGGTCCGGGGCGTCGCGTTTCCCCCGGTAACGGGCCGAAAGGACGTTCCGGGTCCGGGGCGGGAGGGCTCCACTGAATATGTGAAGCCTTCGATGGATATGCACAAGCTCCCGGCGTCGGACGCAGCACCGCACGCGGCCGTGGCGGGCGGGAAGCGCCACCCGCGCGGGCTTGCCACCCTCGTCCTCGCCGAGCTGTGGGAGCGTTTCAGCCTCTACGGCATGGTCGCCATCCTCGTGCACTTCCTCGCCGCCTCCCGCGGCCACGGGGGCATGGGGCTCCACGAGGGCACCGCGGAGGCCGTGGAAGGCGTCTACATGGCCATGATCTCGCTGCTGGCGCTGCCCGGCGGCTGGATCGCCGACCGGTTCCTCGGGGCCCGGCGGGCCGTCCTGTGGGGCGGCGTGGTCATCATGGCCGGCCACGTCCTGATGGCCGTCCCCGACCCGGTCTTCGTCTGGCCCGGCCTGATCCTGATCGTCATCGGCACCGGCCTGCTCAAGCCGAACATCTCCGCGCTGGTCGGCCGGCTGTACGCCGCCGACGACGACCAGCGGCGCGACGCGGGCTACTCGATCTTCTACATGGGCATCAACCTCGGCGCCGTCATCGCCCCGCTCGTCGTCGGCTACCTCGGCGAGGAGGTCAACTGGCACCTCGGCTTCGGCGCCGCCGCCGTCGGCATGGCCCTCGGCCTGGTCCAGTACGTCCTCGGCGGGCGCCGCCTGTCGGAGCAGCTGCGCACGGAGCCCGTGGTCCGGCTCACCGCCGCCGAGCGGGCCAAGGTGCGCACGTCCTGCGCGTACGGCCTGGTCTTCACCGCCGTACTGATCGCCCTGCTGGCCGCGGCGCACGCGCTGAGCATCGACAGCATCACCTTCGTGCTGACGGTCGTCGCCGTGGTGGTCCCGGCGGGCGTGCTGCTCTCGATGTACCGCAGCCCCAAGATCGACCGGGTCGAGAAGACCCGGCTGCGGGCCTACGTGTGGCTCTTCCTGGCCGCCACGCTGTTCTGGCTGGTCTACGACCAGATGGGCAACGAGCTGAACATGTTCGCCGCCCAGAAGACCGACCTGTCCCTGCTGGGCCGGCACATCCCGGCGAGCTGGACCCAGTCGCTGCCCTCGCTGTTCGTGATCATCCTGGCCCCCGTCTTCGCCGCCTTCTGGGTGCGCCGGGGCAAGCACATGAGCACCCCGTTCAAGTTCGGCCTGGCCCTGCTGCTGACCGGCGCCTCCTTCGTGGTCATGTCGGGCGCCGCGGCCATCGCCTCCCACGGGGTCAAGGTCTCGCTGATGTGGCTGGTGGGCGTGTACGTGATCCAGGTGATGGGCGAGATGTGCCTGAGCCCGGTGGGCCTCTCGGTCACCACGAAGCTCGCCCCGCGGGCCTTCACCAACCAGATGATGGGCGTCTGGTTCCTCGCCGCGGCCACCGGAGACGCGGTCGGCGCGCAGCTGCCCCGGCTCGACGCGGTCATCGGTCAGAGCTGGAACTTCCTGTGGCAGGGCGCCATGGTGATCGCGGCGGGGTTCGTCCTGCTGTTCTTCACCCGGAGGCTGCGGATCCTGGCCGGCGAGGCTCCGGCCTCCGGCGCCGCCGAGCGCGTCGCGGTGGCCGCCTGAGCACGTACGGCAGAGCCCCGATGCGGAGGGCGGACCGGGGCTCAGGGAGAATCCGGGGCCCGGCTGCCCGGCGTGATGCCCTCTGTCAGTGGGTGGGCCTAGCGTGGACACATCATCCGGGAGCAGTTTCCTGACTTGCGGGGATGCTGCAGGGCTGCAGTGCGCGAAACCGCCCCACCGGACCCCCATGGGGACAGCGCCCGGCGGGGCGGAGCTGCGTCCGAGGCCCGCTGCGGGGCCGCGAGGTCGCCGGCCGGTCCGAGGCGCACGGCCGGATGCTAGGCGGCAGGTCTGACGGTCGCCCGGATCGCCGCGGCCCACTCCTCGAGGAGCTCCCCGTACCGCGGCGACGCGGCACCGCCCGCGGCGACGAGCGCCCGGATCTCACGATTGATCTCCGCGAGAGGGCGCACAGGGCCACGGTGAGGAGGCGTGGGGGACATGGCGCACAGGATATCGGGCGCGGGTCGGCCCGCCGTAAGAACCGCTGGAAGATCCGGACAGTCGCGCTCGACGCCGGATGGACCCTCACTCGCGACGATCCCTACCGGGCGGCGTCCGTGTCGTCGTCGCCGGAGATCAGAGCCTCGAGACGGACGACGGGCGGGTACAGCCTGGCCAGCACCGGTACGCAGCGCGGCGGCCGCCCGGTCACGACCCGTCCGGCGGTTTCAGGCGAGGGGCGCGGCCCGGCGGCGGGCCTCCGCCACGATGGGCGAGGTGTGGAACTCCCGGGCCAGCTCCGTCAGCGGTTGGCCGCCGAGGCGGCAGGGCTCGGCGGGACCCGACCCGGGGTCGGGTTCCACCCGGCCGGCGGCGGCCCGGCGCCGGCACGCGGCCGCCAGTACGGCCGCGTCCGCCACCAGGGCGGCGCCCCGCTCGCAGCGGCCCTGGGCCAGCGCGGCCTCGTAGGCCTCGCTCCGAACGGCGGGGTCGAACCACGAGGCGAGCGCCAGCAGCCCGTCGTCGATCACCGATTCGCGGTGGATCAGCCGGATCCCGACGGGGGACCACCAGGTCAGCGGCACCGTCGTCACACTGGACGCGGCGAATCCGTGCAGGGCCTTCCACAGCGGACGCAGCCGGCGGTACTGACTGAGCTCCTGCCAGGCCGCCGATCCGCCGACCAGGGGCACGATGAAGCCGGTTCCGACCAGCAGGGCCGCCGCGGAAGCCAGCGGCGGCGCCAGGTAGGTGGACAGGCCGTCCCAGTCCCGGCCGGACCAGCGGGCGCCGACCGCCGCCCATTTCGCCACGAGGTAGCCCACGTCCATCACCATGCCGGACATGAGCAGCGCCAGGCCGGTGCGCAGCGCCCGCAGGGCCGGGTCCACGCGCCGCAGCCACTTCCAGCACAGCAGGGTCAGCGCCGTGCTGCCGACGGTGTGCGCGGCGAGGTAGAGGGCGATCATCTCGCGCATCCACGGGGTGTTGGCGTAGTACGTGTCCAGGTCGCGCAGCCGCTCGACCGGCGCGTCCCCCTTCGCGAACAGGAAGACGATCGCCACGGCGACGGCGCCGTACGCGACCACCGTGATCCGGGTGGCCCGGCGGACCCCCGGGGTCGGGCCGCCGCCCCAGTGCAGGATCAGCACGATGCACGAGGCGGAGAACGCGGAGAGCGTGGCGTAGACCAGGGGGGCGGAGAAGTTGACGACGCCGGTGAGGCGGTTGACCGCGGCGATCGTCGGCGGACCGGACAGGAACATGGCGAGGGAACCGACGACGAGCAGCGTGCACACGGCACGCATCAGCGGCTGGTCCCAGCCACGGCGCAGCGTCGGCGCCTTGATGACCAGTGCCAGGACGATCACGAACCCCGGAACGTAGAGGATGAGCCCGTCCGTCATCGTGCGCCTAGCGGGCTTCGACGGGATCGGCTTCTTGGTCGAGTCCCGCGACGGCCCGCTCGGCGGCGGTCAGCGGCGGGCCCCCCGGCGCACCCCGCTCCGAGGCACGCAGGACCTGCCAGACCACCGACGGCTTGAGCCAGTGGGTGGGCGGGCTGCTCATGGTGATGACCTCCAGGAAGGCGGCGGTCAGCTCCTCCCGGGTGGTGGCCCCGGTCATCAGCCGGGAGACGTAGGAGTTGAGCAGGCCGGCGCCGGCGCGCGGCTCCATGCCGGTGGCGCCCGGGTACAGGATGTCCTGCGAGGTGGCGAGTTCCCAGGCGGTGGCCACCTGCGGGGCCAGGGCCCGCTGGGCCTCCATGCCGATGGCGGGGTGGGCCGGACCCTTGGCGCGCAGCAGGGCGCGGACGGCCAGCAGTCCCTTGGCCGCGACCGTCATGCCCTGGCCGTAGAGCGGGTTGAAGGTGGCGACCGAGTCGCCGACGGCGAAGAACCCGCCGGGGAGCTCGGCCTTCTCGAAGAAGATCCGGCGGTTGGCGGTGCCCTGGGTGACCGCGACGTCGGTCAGCGGCTTCCTGCCCTCCAGGAGCTCGCCGACGATCGGATCGCGGATGCCCTTGGCGAACGGGATGAACTCGTCGGGGTCGGCGGTGGGCTGGCCGCCGCGGGTCCCGGAGAGGGTGGCCTGCCACTGGCCGTTCTCGATGGGGACGATCGTCGCGGTCTGGCCGGGGACCGGGACCCGGGGGTCGGACTGGACGTTGACGATGGGGAAGCCCAGCTCGTGGGCTCCGGCGGGGGCTTCGAAGATCCTGGTCGCGTAGACCAGGCCGGAGTCGACCTCCGCCTGCCGGACGCCGTCCACGCCGAGCGCCTGGAGCCAGGCGCGGGCCCGGGAGCCGCGGCCGCTCGCGTCGACCACGAGGTCGGCGGTGATCAGCCGGCCCTCCTCCTCCGGGGTGTCGACACGGACGCCGGTGATCCGCGCGGCGGTGCCCTCCAGGGAGCGGACCCGGCTGCGCTGGAGGGTGGTGACCCCTTCCAGGGCGATCACCCGGGCGCGGACCACCGAGTCGAGGAGGTCGCGGCTGCAGGAGATGTTGAACTGCTTCTCCCCGTGCCGCGGGATCCAGCCCTGGGCGGTCTTGGTGACCAGGTCGGTGGGCAGGCTGCGGCGGATCGCGCCCGCTGCCGTCCAGTCCTCCATGATGCCCGGCAGGATGTCCTCGATGGCCCGGGCGCCACCCGACCACATGACGTGGACGTGGCGTGCCTGCGGCAGTCCGCGCCGGGGCTCCGGGAGCTCGGGCAGGGTGTCGGCGTCGATGATGGTGACCGCCGCGTGCTCGGCGAGGACGGCGGCCGCAAGGAGGCCGGCCATGCTGCCCCCGATGACGACTGCGTGGCGGGGCGGGGAAGACTGGGTCATCGTGTGGTGCTCTCTGTCAGGGCCGTGCGCATGCGCATCGGCGGAGTAGGTGCGTCGGCGGGAAGGCGGTGGTCAGCCGCCGGGGGCGTGGGCCGGGGCCCGCTCAACGTCCACAGCCGAACGAGGTCTTGATGCGCTCGATCGCCTCGGGGACCTGCTCTTCCCGGGGCGGTGGCAGGAAGGTCTTGAGTATCTTTCCGAGGTGCAGGCCGAAGGTCTCCGCCCGGACCTCCGCGGGATCGCTGCGGTCGGCCCGGGCGGCCGCCTGCCGCAGCACGGTGCTCAGCCCGTCCTCGGAGTGCAGCAGCTCCGCCAGGCGACCGCCCCGGCCGGTCAGCCGGGCGGCCACCGCCATGCCCTGGCCGTGCTGGTCGCAGGTTCCCTCGTCCAGGTGCCACAGCTCGTGGCAGGCGATGACGAGCTGGTGTTCGGGCCGGGTGCGCTCCTCGATGACGAGGAGGTCGCGGTCCTCCATCTCCAGCCACAGCCCGCTGGCCGTGTCGGGCGGGAAGGCGGCGAACCGGAACAGCACCGGCCGGTCGCGGCCGCTCCCGTAGGCGGCGCACAGGCGTGCGATGATGCCGGGGGCGTCCGTGCCCGGAGTCAGGCGTGCCGCCGCCAGCAGATCGTCGCCGAGCTTCCGCATGGCCCGTGTGGTCCTCATCGCGCTCCCCCTTCGGCACTGCGGTCGATGTCGTCGGCGCTGCCCGGCGGGTGCGGGGCGGCCGAGTGGCCCAACTGCCCTTCCCGGGCCAGCAGGTCGTCCAGGTAGTCCGCCAGCGACTTCCAGCCGGACGGCGAGAGCCGGCCGGCGCGGGTGACGATGCTGCGTACGTCGTGCGCCCGCAATACGGCGAGCATGGGGTTCTCGGCGTCCCGTTCCGAGGACCGCAGCTCGCGCTCGATCCCGGCCAGCGCCCCGGCCAGCGCCTCGGTGTCGTCGGCCAGCAGGAAGCCGCTCCCGACCCCGTAGAAGCGCTGGATCCCGGCGGCCGCCGCGAGGTTGGGGAGTCCCTCGCCCTGGGTGAGGCGGGTCAGCGACTGGCCCGAGGCGTCGAAGGAGCCGGCGATGGCGGAGAGGGAGTGGGCCTGCCCGTCCGCCCGGGGGCGGGTGCGGCGCAGGTGCTCGAAGCGGCGGCGCACCTGCTCCTTCAGAGGGAGCCGGGGCGGGTTGCCGTCGAGCGTGAGCCGGATGTCCTGCGGGGTGATGCCGGTGAGGAAGGAGAGGCGTTCGAGGTCGTCGGCCGCGCCCGCCGCCCGGCCCCCGGACCCGGTGGTGGCCAGGGCGTGTTCCACGGCGCTCTTGCTGTCGGCGAGCAGGAAGCCGGCATACACCCCGAAGAACCGCTGCACACCGGCCGCGTGGCCGAGCCGGGGCAGTCCGGTGCCCGCGTTGAGCGGACCGAGGGAGGCGCCGGGGGCGTCGAAGTCCTCGGCTATGGCCGCGAGCGACCACTCCCGGCCGTGCTTGTCGCGGCGGGTGGCGCGCAGCAGCAGGAAGCGCCGGTGCACCCGCTCGCACAGCGGCATTTCGGCGGCGGTGCCGTCCAGGATCCGGGGCACTCGGGCCGGTTCGACCCCGGACAGCCGGCTGAGCCGTTCCACGGCGAGCACGTGCGCCGGGTCCTGGCCGCACCGCTCGGCCAGTGCCACGACACGGGCCCGGACCGCGCGGAGGTCGGGTCGGTCGGCGGCTCGCACCGGGTATTTCTCCGTCAGTAGAGAGAAAATTCGAACTGGTTGCTCTGCGTGAAGCCTAACCCCCGGTTCCGTGGCGGAACAGGGCAGCCCCCCACCTTTCTTTCCGTCCAGCTCAAAAAAGGTGGGGACGGCGCACCGCCGCGCAGCCCCGGTGGCCCTGCGCCGATTACCTCGGAAGTAATCGACCCGGCGGAGCTGCGGCGGCACAGTGGAGCCATCGGGTTCCGGGGCCGCGCACTCGGCTCCGGGGCCCGGGCATCCGTACCCCACCAGCGCATTCGACCCTCGACGGAGGCTGATCCGCCATGTCCGCAACCCTGCTCACCGCCGTAGCCCGCACCGCCGTCCCCCGGGAGGCGCTGCGCCGGGTCCTCGCCCTCGACGCCGTCGTCAGCGCCGGCAACGGGCTCGCCTACGCCGCCTTCTCCGCGCCCCTCGGCCGTCTGCTCGGCATCGGGCAGGGGCTGCTGCTGGGACTCGGAGTGTTCATGCTGCTCTACGGGGCGGGCGTCGGCCTGCTGGCCTCGCGCCGGCAGCCCCCGGTCTTCCCCGTCAGGCTCGTCGTCGAAGGCAACTACGCCTGGGCCGCGTTCAGCCTCGTCGCCCTCGTCCTCTGGTTCACGCCCACCACCGCCGGGGCGGTGTGGATCACGGCGCAGGCGCTCGTCGTCGCCTCCTTCGCCGTCCTCCAGCAGCTCGCGCTGCGGGCCGGCTCAGGGCGCCAGTGACCGCAGGTACTTCACGGTCGCCGGGTCGGCCGGGAGGAGGGTCTCGATGGCCAGCTCGGCGACCGTCACGTCCATGGGGGTGTTGAAGGTGGAGATGGAGGACACGAAGGAGAGCAGGTGCCCGTCGTGCTCGATCCGCAGGGGGAGCGCGAGGTACGCGACGGCCTCCACCGGACCGTCCTGGTACGGCCAGTCCTGGTGCGGCCCGTCCCCACCGGGCCCCTGGGCCGTCGCGGGCAGCGGATAGGCGGCCACCTCCTCGTACAGCGCGCGCAGCGGCGCCGAACGGGCCAGTGCGATCTGCCGCTCCATCTGGGCCAGCAGGTGTCCGCGCCACTCGCGCAGGTTGCGGATCCGCGGGGCGAGGCCCTCCGGGTGCAGGGTCAGCCGCATCGCGTTGAGGGGACCGGCCAGCAGGTGCTCCGGCAGCCCCTCCATCAGCATCAGGATCCCCCGGTTGGCGGCCACCACGTCGTACGTGGCGTCCACCACCAGCGCCGGATACGGCTCGTAGCCGGTCAGTAGCCGCTCCAGCCCCTCGCGCAGCACCTCCATGGAGGGGTCGCCCAGCGGGGTGTGGGCGTACCGGGGTGCGTAACCGGCCGCCACCAGAAGGGCGTTGCGGTCCCGCACCGGGACGTCCAGCCGGTCGGCGAGCCGCAGCACCATCTCCTCGCTCGGCCGGGAGCGGCCCGTCTCCACGAAGCTGATGTGCCGGGAGGAGGAATCGGCGCGGCCCGCCAGCTCCAGCTGGCTGAGCCCGCGCCGCTCCCGCCAGTCACGCAGCAGGGCGCCCACCGTCAATGGCGCAGCAGTCGTCATACCGCGACGTTAGCCCAGCCGGAGGATCGCGGCCGGGTGACCCCGGAGCGCGGCGGGGTCACCCCAGGTCGCGGTCGGGTCACCCCAGGTCGAATACGTTCCGCAGGCCGAGACGGTAGCGCCACAGGTCGTTCCTCTTCAGCGCCTCGACCTCCGGGACCCGGTACAGCGGCCGCACCGTGCACCGGGTGGCCTCGGAACCATCCCTGTCCAGCAGGGAGTTGACGGCCGCCCGGGCCGATGCGTTGGCCCCCTCCATCGTCGCCAGGTCGATGTCGACGCGGACGTAGTCCCCGCTGAGGAAGAAGTTCGGGATCCGGGTGCCCGCGCTCGGCCGGTTGTGGAAGGTCCCGGTCGGGTGGATCAACAGCTGGTCCTCGTTGGTCGGATGGGGCGTTCCGATCCCGTCCACCCCCGGGTCCAGGAACCACGAGTGCAGCTTTCCGTCCGACAGCAGGGTCTTCCCGGTGTCGTTGAGCGAGGCCTTCAGCTGCGCCCACACCTCGCGGGCGACCTCCTCGCGGGTGCACTCCTTGGCCGTCTTCCCGTAGAGGATCCCCGGCTTGTCCCACTCGGAGATGTCCACCGACAGGCAGTCCACGGCCGCGCCGTCCCCGTAGTCGGCGGGGAAGTTCCGCGACGGCCAGTGCTCGGCCTGCTGGATCGCCGTCAACGACCAGGGCGAGTCGATGCAGTTGAGGTGGCCGTGGACGAGGGGTGCGCGCTCGGTGAGGTAGAACTGGATGCCGGTCATCCAGTCGGTCCGCAGCAGGTCGCACCGCCCGAGCATCGGGTCGGCCGCGCGCAGCGCCGGGCTCCAGGTGCGCCGGGCGTGTTCGACGGGCAGCGCGCTGACGTAGTGGTCGGCGGCGACGGTCCGCACGGCTCCGGCCGGGTCCTCCACGAGGACCCCGCTCACCCGGCCGTCCCCGTAGCGGACCTCGCGCACCGTCCACCCGATGTTGAACTCCACGCCCAGCGAGCGCAGATGGGCTTCCCACGGGTCGATCCACGCCTCGTTCGTGGGGAGGTTCAGGATCCGGTCCGGCGGGCCGTCGGCGCCGCGGCCCAGCAGGTTGAAGACGAAGGCCTCGCCCAGCGTGCCCACGGTGCGGGTCGAGGCCTCCTCGGCCTTGGTGGCCACGATGTTGCGGGTGACGCCGATGGCGAGGATCCGCTGGTACTCGCTCGACATCCGTGCGGCCCGGGTGAACTCCCACCACGGGGTGCGCTCCCACTGCCCGTCGCGCCGCTCGTCGCAGCTGGTGAGGAAGACCAGGGCGCGGTCGACGAAGTACGCGGTCTCGTGGAGCGGGAGGCGGACCAGTGACTGGAGGATGCCGGTGAGGGCCCGGCGCAGCTCGTCGGGGGTGAGCTCGGCGGGGGAGTGCTCCGGCCAGGGGATGGGTGCGCGCAGGTCCTCGCGGCCGGCCGCGCGGGCGAACATCATCTCGCGCGGGGCGACCAGGTTGTCCCAGACGCCGTTCGCGTTGCCGGGGAAGGGGATGCGCCGCATGGTGTCCGGCAGGTTGTGGTAGATCCCGGGGATGAAGCGGAACCCGTGCTCCGCGGGGAGCGGCCGGCGGCCGCCGCGGGCGCTGCCGGGCACGTCCATGCTGCGCGCCTTGCCGCCGAGCGCCCGCCGCTCGTACACGGTGACGGCGTAGCCGCGTTCGGCCAGTTCGTGCGCGGCGGTGAGGCCCGCGACCCCGCCGCCGAGGACGGCCACGCTGCCCGCCCGCCCGGCAGCGGCGGGATCGGTGGCGGCGGATCCGGCGGCGGCCGGTCCGGTCGCGGCCTCGGCCGAGGCCGGGAGGCTCCCGGCGGCCGATAACGCGCCCGCGGTGGCGGCGGCCCCCGCGATGAAGGTGCGCCTGGAATTTCCTGTGCGCGTCACGATGATGCTCCCTCGATACCCGGCTGGATGGCCCGGCGGATCACCGGGTCGTACCGCTCGGCTATTACCGGCGGTAACAGTCACGTCCGGCGCAGGAGCATAGGCGCGGCGCGGTGGCCGCGGAAGACACGGAAGTACCCGCACGCACTATGGCGCGAATCCTTCCCTCCGGCCCAGGCTGTGGGAACCTTGACCCCACGTCAGGTCAATCGGGCACGCGTGCCCGTCGTGTGCGTCGTGTACGGGGAAGGAGTCCGCGGATGTCGAGAGAGCCGCTTTCGCAGAAGGAGATCGAGGACCGGCTGCGGGAGCTCCCCGGCTGGTCCTTCGAGGACGACCGGATCATCCGCACCTACCGGCTGGGCGGCCATGTCGCGGCGAGCGCACTGGTCAGCCATATCGCCGCCGTGCAGGAGGAGTTGAACCACCACTCCGACCTCACCCTCGGCTACAACACCGTCCGCGTCTCCGTGAACACGCACGACGCCGGAAGTCGCGTCACCGACGCCGACTTCGCCCTCGCCGAGCGCGTCGAATCCCTGGCCCCCTCCCACGGCGCCGCCTGATGGCGGAGGCACCGCCCATGCCCGTGCCCGTGCCCACACCACTCGTGCCCACGCCCAGACCGCTCCTCGACTACGACGCCGAAGCCGAGGCCTACGACGCCACCCGCGGCGGGGTCCCGCGCGCCGAGGCCGCCGCCGCGGCGGTACTCGGCCTGCTCCCGCCGGGCGCCGTCACGCTGCTCGACCTCGGCTGCGGCACGGGCATCGTCACCACCCGCATCGCCGCCGCCCGCCCGGAGCTGCGCGTCATCGGCGCGGACGCCTCGTACGGGATGGCCGCCATGGCCCGCTCCCGGGGGGTCCCGGTGGTCCTCGCCTCCGGGACCCGGCTCCCGTTCCGCTCGGGCTCGCTCGGGGCGGTCAGCGCGGTCTGGCTGCTGCACCTGCTGCGCTCGCCGGGCCTGGTGGCCGCCGTCATCGCCGAGGCCGGGCGGGTGCTGCGGCCCGGCGGGGTGTTCGTCACCACCGTCGACAAGGACGCCGCCCACGACGTGGGCAGCGACATCGACGAGGTGCTCGCCGAGCACCTCACCGCCACCCCCGCCGACTCCGCCCAGGCCGTCACCGGCCACGCGGCCGCGGTGGGACTGCGCCCGGCGGGCGAAACCCTCTTCACCGGCCACGGCCAGGGCCGCACCCCGCGCGGAGCCGCCGAAGCGCTGCTCGCCGGGCGGTACGCCTCCCGGGTCCACCCGCGCGGCATCACCCCGCGCGAGCTCGCGGACCGGCTGGAACTCCTGCCCGGACCGGACACCCCGCGCGCGGAGCCGACGTACCGGCTGCGCGGCTTCGTACGGGCCTGACGGGCGGGTCAGGGGGCGGGGACGACGGGCCGGCCCCGCCCCCCGACCCGCCTCAGGCAGGCTCCAGGCGCCACCACTGCGCCGGGGAATCGGTGTCCTCGCACTGCCGGGCCCGGCCCTCCGCGTCCGCCTCCAGCGGCAGACCGCTGATGACGGCGATCAGCGAGACCACGCCGGGGTCGTCGAGGTGCTCCTCCACGACCCACTCCTGCGCCCCGAAGGCGTTCGCCTTCCACACCTGGACCCGGGTGCCGCTCTCGGTCGACGCGTTCGCGACATCGAGCCGCTTCCCGTTGTGGACGCTGACCAGGTGGAAGATCCCGCCGCCGCTGTGCACCGGGGTGATCTCCCAGCGCCGGGCCGCGGCCGGCTCGCCGTCCGGCCCGACGCAGACCCGGTTGCCGCTCTCGACCTGGAGCAGCAGCCCGCTCCCGGCGTTGCGGATCAGGTACACGCCGTCGGGCGCCTTCGTCCGGGGCATCGGTGTCATCGGCGGCTCAGTAGTCGAACTCGGCCGGGTCGGGACCGATCCGGCGTCCCGCCGAGCCCGCGCCGAGCGCGTCCAGCGCGGCGACGTCCTCGGCGTCCAGCTCGAAGCCGAAGACGTCCAGGTTCTCCCGGATCCGCGCCGGGGTCACGGACTTCGGGATCACGACGTTGCCCAGCTGGAGGTGCCAGCGCAGGACCACCTGCGCGGCGGAGCGGCCGTGCTTGGTGGCGATCGCGGTGACGGCGGGCAGGGTGAGCAGGTCCTTGCCCTGGCCGAGCGGGGACCAGGCCTCGGTGGCGATGCCCAGGCGCGCGTGCAGGGCGCGCAGCTCGGTCTGGGGGAGCAGGGGGTGCAGCTCGATCTGGTTCACGGCCGGCACCAGGGAGCTCTCGGCGCCGAGCCGTTCCAGGTCGGCGGGGCGGAAGTTGGACACGCCGACGGCCTTGGCACGGCCGCTCTGCGCGATCTCCTCGAAGGTCTTCCAGATGGCCAGGAAGTCGTCGCGCATCGGGCGCGGCCAGTGGATCAGGTACAGGTCGATCTCGTCGAGGCCCAGCTTGGCCAGCGAGGCGTCGAACTCGCGCAGCACGTTGTCGCGGCCCCAGGTCTCGGACTTCCCGTTCCACAGCTTGGTGGTGACGAAGAGTTCCTCGCGCGGCACCCCGGCGGAGGTGATGGCCTTGCCGGTGCCCTCCTCGTTGCCGTAGACGGCGGCCGTGTCGATGCTGCGGTAGCCCGCCTCCAGCGCCGTCCGGACGGCCTGCTCCGCCTCGGCGTCCGGGACCTGCCAGACGCCGTAGCCGAGCTGGGGCATGAGCGTGCCGTTGTTGAGCTTGATGCCGGGGACCTGGTTCACGTCGGTCGTTCCCTCTGGTCGTCGCTGGTGCGGGTGCTGACTGCCGTACGGACAGTGGTGCGCAGGCCCGTACGACCGGCGACAACCGGGCACCGGCGTGGCCTATTCCCGCCGCACGGGTGAATCCGCACGGCGGGAACGGGGCGCTCCCCGGGCACCCGGGGCTACGCCCCCAGGTACGCCTCCCGGACCAGCGCGTCGGCCCGTACCTCGGCGGCCGTGCCCTCGGCGAGCACGGTGCCCAGGTCCAGGACGACCACCCGGGTGCAGAGGTCCATCACGAAGGCCACGTTGTGCTCGACCAGCAGCACCGCGCAGCCCTCCTCCTCGGCGAGGCGGCGCACGACCGCCGCGAGCTGCTCGCGTTCGGGCGCGGACATGCCCGACGCGGGCTCGTCCAGGAGCAGCACCCGGGGCGGATCGGCCACCGCCCGGGCCAGCTCCACCATCCGGGCCCGCCCCACCGGCAGCCCGCCGGCGTACGAGTCCCCGAGCGCGCCGAGGCCGCAGTCCGCCAGCACCCGCGCGGCCCGCTCCCGCCGCTCCCGCTCCCGGCGGCGCCGGGTGGGCGAGGCGACCAGATCGGCGGCGAGACCGCCGCCCCCGCCCCGCCACTCCTGCGCGACGAGGACGTTGTCGGCCACGCTGAGCTGCCCGAACAGCTGCTGGCGCTGGAAGGTCCGGCGCATGCCGTGCCGGGCCCGCCAGACGGGGGAGCGGCGGGTGACGTCCACCCCGTCGAGCAGCATCCGGCCCTGATCGGGCCGCCGGATCCCGGACAGCACGTCGAACAGGGTGGTCTTCCCGGCCCCGTTCGGCCCGATCAGCCCGCACACCTCGCCGGCCCGGATCCCGAGGTCCACGCCCGTCAGCGCCCTGACCCCGCCGAACCGGACACTGATGCCGCGGGCCTCCAGTACGAACTCGCCCGCGTCCTCGCCCGTGTCCTCACCCCTGTACGGGGCTTCGCCCGCGCTCATGTCGCCATCCCCAGGTAGGCCTCGGTCAGCCGGTCCGCCTCCACCTCCGAGCGCGGGCCGCACCAGGAGACCCGGCCCTGCGAGAGGTAGGCGACGGTGTCGGCGATCCCGAGGATCTCGGCCGCCTTCTCCTCCACCAGCAGCAGCGCGGTCCCGGCGGCGCGGAGCTCCATGAGCAGCCCGTACACCTCGTCCACCACGCGCGGGGCGAGCCCGAGGGAGGGTTCGTCCGCGATCAGCACCCCGGGCGGCCGCTGCAACAGCGGTGCGAGGGCCAGCATTTGCTGTTCCCCCCCGGACAACGACCCGGCCGGGACCGTGCGCCGCTCGCGCAGCCGGGGGAACCGGTCGTAGACGGCGTCCCGTTCGTCCGCGTCCCTCAGGTAGAGGGCGAGGTTCTCCTCGATGCTGAGCGAGGGGAAGATCCCCCGCCCTTCGGGTGCGAGCAGCACCCCTGCCCGGGAGCGGCCCACGGCACCGTCGCGGGTGGCGTCCCGCCCGCCCACGTGGACGGTCCCGCCGACGACGGTCAGCGCTCCGGCCGCCACGCGGCAGGCGGTGCTCTTGCCGGCCCCGTTGGGCCCGAGCACGGCGAGGATCTCGCCCTTCCGGACGACGAGGTCCACCCCGTGCAGCACGAGCCCCCCGTCGTACCCGGCGGTCACACCGCGCAGCTCCAGAGCGTGCGGCTCCCCGTCGGGCTGGTCCGGGGTCGGCCCGGCAGGGCCCGCCCCGCCCCCGTCGCCGGCCCGGGCGGCGGGAACCGCCGGGACCCCGGCTGCGGCTCCGGCCGGGGCCGCCGCGCGTCGCCGGGCCCGCCGGACCGGAACGGCCGCGCAGTACCCGTCCGGGTCATTGGCCAGCGCCAGGCCCGCCAAGCCGAACAGGATCACCGGCAGGTGCGCCGACTCCGTCACGTAGTCCGCCATCACCCGCGGAGCGACGGCGAAGACCAGCCCCGCCACCACCGCGTACTGCGGCCTGCGCACGCCCGCCGCGACGACCACCGCCAGCCACACCAGCCCGGTCATCGCGGTGAAGTCCGTAGCGGTGATGCGGGTGTTGTACGAGGCGTACATGACGCCCCCGAAGCCGGCCAGCCCCGCCGACAGCGTGAACAGCAGGAGCTTGGTCCTCAGTACGGACACCCCGGAGGCCATCGCGGCCGCGGGAGCCGACCGTACGGCGAGCATCGCCCGGCCCGAGGGAGAGCCCCGCAGCGCGCTCAGCCCGGCGGCGACCGCCGCGACCAGGAGGACCAGGGCCACCCCCAGCGCCCGGTCGTCGGAGAGGTCCACCGGCCCGATGACCGGGCGCGGCACCGACCACCCGGAGTCCCCGTTGCGCAGCCACCGCATCTGGAAGAGCACCTGGTCCGCCAGGAAGGCCAGGGCCAGCGTCGCCAGTGCCAGGGAGCGCCCGCCGAGCCGTAGCGCGGGCAGTGCGACCAGGGCTCCCAGGACGGCGGCCACGCAGGTGCCGACCGCCAGGGCCGCGAAGAACGGCCAGCCGCGGCTCATGAGCAGTCCGGCCACCAGCGCGGCCCCGGTCACGAAGGTGCCCTGGGCCAGGGACACCATCGCCCCGAGCCCGGTGACCACGGTGAAGGACATGAACACCAGGGCCAGTGCGAGCCCTTGGGCGAGGAGCCCGCTCCAGAAGGGGGTGGTCACGGTGTAGAAGGCCGTGCCCAGCAGTACGGCGCCCGCCGCCCACACCCCCCAGCGCCGCGCCCACGTGGCCCCGGCCAGATGGTCCGGCGAGGCCACGTCCACGGCGGCGGTCCCGGCGGCCCGGGCCCGCCGGGTGAGCACCAGCAGCCCCCCGAACAGGATCAGGAAGGGCACGGCCGTCCTGAACCCGGTGACGGAGTCGGCGAAGGAGGCGTAGCCGACGACCAGGTTCTGCAGGACCCCGAGCCCCAGCCCGCCCGCGAAGGCGAGCGGGACGGAGGCGAACCGTCCGATCACGGCCGCCGTGGCCGACACGAACAGGAACAGCGTGAAGTCGTGCGCCGACAGCCCGAGGAGCGGTGTGGCCAGTACGCCCGCCAGTCCGGCCAGCCCCGACGCGATCATCCAGGCCACCGAGGACAGCCGGTCGGCGTCGATCCCGCGCAGCTCGGTGAGCGAGCGGTTGTCGACGGCGGCCCGCAGCCGCAGCCCCAGCCGGGTGTGCCGCATCAGCACCCACAGGGCGACCGCCACCAGGGCCGTGGCCACCCAGGTGATCAGCTGGTCGGAGTCGATGCCCACATCGGTGGTGAGCTGCCAGGACTTCGCGGGGCTCGGCCCCACGCCCGGCAGCCCGAACTGGTTCTCCGCCGGCTTGAGCGGCGCCCCCGCGGCGTGAAGGAGCTCCACCGTCCACAGCCCGGCCGCCGGCAGGGCCACCAGCAGCCCGATGGTGGCCACGATCTGTGCCGTCTCGCCGACCTGCGCGAGTCGCCGGAACATCAGCCGGTCCAGCGCCCACCCGAGCCCGGGCGCCAGCACGAGGACCACCAGCAGCGCCGCCGGGACGGCCGGCCAGCCGAGCCCGGAGTGCAGTTCGTAGAAGGTGAGCGCGCACAGGTAGGCGGTGGCCCCGTGCGCGAAGTTGAACAGCCCGGACGCCGAGTACGACAGCACCAGCCCGGTGGCCAGCAGTGCGTACAGGGCGCCGGACACCAGACCGCTCAGTACGAAGGCGAGCAGATCTCCCATTGCGGTTCCCGCACCCCTACTTGAAGGGGATGGGCTCGTAGCACTTGAACGGCACGGAGACCTCGTACGCGCCGTTCTTCAGCTGGACGAGTGCCCCGCAGCCGAAGCTGTCCTTCTGGCCCTTGGGCTCCGCGCGGTCGCCGACGAGGGTGGCGGTGTCGGAGAAGCTCTGCGCGGCCGTCTGGAAGGACTCGACGGTCAGGTCCTTGCCGGCCTTCTGCGCGATGGACACGAACAGGTCGGCCGACATGTAGCCCGTCATCATGTGCATGTTGAGGGGGATGTCCTGCCCGCCGTTGGCGGCCTTGATGTCGGCCTTGAACTGGGCCATCTTCGGGTTCGCCGACTCGAAGGGCTCGAACTGCAGCAGGACGTGCACGCCGTCGAGGGCCTGCTTGGTGGCGTCCTTGGCGAGCAGGCCCGGGTCGTAGTCGGTCGGGTCGGAGAGCAGCCCCTTGTAGCCGCTGCGCTTGAGCGAGGTGAACAGCCCGATGTTGTTGGGGGTCTGCATGACGGAGACGACGGCGTCCGGGGCCTTGCCGCCGTTGCTTTCGAGGATCTCCTTGACGTACGCCGACCAGTCGCTCGGCACGGCGGTTGCGGGCACCGAAGCCTTGGCGTAGGAGACCTTGAACCCGGCGCTGGTGAAGCCCTGCTGGAAGGTGCGCACGCCGAACTTCCCGGCGTCGCTGTCGTTGGCGATGATCGCGACCGACTTGCCCTGGGCGCCGCCGAGGACCTGGCCGATGCCCTCGGGCCAGGTCTGGTTGATGGTGCCGCCGGGGGTGGGGACGAGGCAGCCGTTGAACCCGTAGATGTACTTGGGTCCGCAGAAGGAGGGGAGCGTGCCCCAGCCGAAGGTGGGCACCTTCTCCTGTTCCAGGAAGTCGGCGCCGGTGAAGGTGACCGAGCTCATGGGGGAGACCGCGAAGACCTTGTCCTGCTGGACGAGTTTGCGGGCCGCGGCCAGGTTCTTGGCGGGGTCCTGCCCGTCGTCCTCGGCGCCGATGTAGTCGATCTTGCGGCCGTTGATCCCGCCCTCGGAGTTGGCTCTCATGTAGCGGGCCTTCGCACCGAGGTCGGTGTCCTTCTTGCTGTAACCGCTGGCGCTGGTCATCGACACGATGCCGCCGACCTTGACCGAGTCGGCGCTCACCCCGCGGGAGTTGCCGGCGGCTCCCGGCTTGTCGGGGGAGGCGCTGTTGGAGGCGGAATTGCAGGCGGAGACGAGCGCGAGCGTAGCCGCCGCGGCGGCCAGGGTGCGGATCGGTCGCAACATGTGTGGATCCCCTCCGGTCGGAATCCCCGCATTCTGTGCGCGACCTGACGCATCGTCAATATCAACGACAAGTAAAGTGACGACCCGTCAGGTAACGGTTCGGGCCGCTGGCGTGATCGCTCCGCGCGCTCGTCAGGACTGGTAGAGGGCCGCCACCTCCTCGGCGTAGAGCTTCTCTATCGCCCGCCGCTTCAGCTTCAGCGAAGGCGTCAGCAGGCCCCGTTCCTCGGTGAACTGCTCGCCCAGGACGCGGAACGTGCGGATCGACTCGGCCTGCGAGACCAGGGTGTTGGCCGCCACCACCGACCGGCGGACCTCCGCCGTCAGATCGGGGTCGAGCACCAGGTCCGCCGCCGGCAGCTGGGGGCGGCCGCGCATCGCCATCCAGTGCGCGACCCCCTCCATGTCCAGGGTGATCAGGGCCGCGATGTACGGCCGGTCGTTGCCCACCAGGACGCACTGGGAGACGAGCGGATGCGAGCGGACCCGCTCCTCCAGGGCGGCCGGGGCGACGCTCTTGCCGTTGGAGGTCACCAGGATCTCCTTCTTGCGCCCCGTGATCGTGAGGTACCCGTCCGCGTCGAGACGCCCCAGGTCCCCGGTCGCCAGCCAGCCGTCCCTCAGTACGGCCTCGGTGGCGTGCGGGTCGCCCAGGTACCCGGAGAAGACGTGGGCGCCGTGCAGCCAGATCTCCCCGTCGTCGGCGACGTGCACCGTACCGCCGGGGATCGGCGGCCCGACGGTGCCGTACTTGGTGGCCCCGGGCGGGTTCGCGGTGGCCGCCGCGCAGGACTCGGTGAGCCCGTAGCCCTCGAAGACCGTCACCCCGGCGCCGTCGAAGAACAGTCCCAGCCGGCGCGACATCGCGGAGCCGCCCGACATGGCGTGCCGCACCCGGCCGCCCAGCGCCTCGCGGACCTTCCCGTACACCAGCTTCTCGAAGAGCTGGTGCTCCATGCGCAGCTTCGCCGAAGGCCCGGGCCCGGTGCCGAACGCCTTCTGCTCGCGCGCCTCCGCGTACCGTACGGCCGTCTCCACCGCCCGGTCGAAGGGACCCGTCCGGCCCTCGGTCTCGGCCTTGCGGCGGGCGGCGGCGAAGACCTTCTCGAAGACGTACGGCACCCCGAGCACGAACGTCGGCCGGAACGCCGCCAGGTCCGGCAGCAGTTCGGCCGCCGCCAGCACCGGCTGGTGCCCGAGCTTGACCCGGGCGCGGACGGCCGCCACCTCCACCATCCGCCCGAAGACGTGGGCGAGCGGCAGGAAGAGCAGGGTGGACGGCTGCTCACCGGGCCCGGCCCGGAAGACGGACTCCCAGCGGGTCACCATCGTGTCGGCCTCGAACATGAAATTGCCGTGGGTCAGCACACAGCCCTTGGGGCGTCCGGTGGTCCCCGAGGTGTAGATGACGGTGGCCGTCGCATCGGGCGTCACGGCGCTCCGGTGGCGGTGCACCACGTCCTCGGCGACCTGGAGCCCGTCCTCGACGAGTCCGTCCACGGCGCCCGCGTCCAACTGCCACAGCCGGCGCAGCATCGGCAGCCGGTCGATCACCGACCCGACGGTCATGGCCTGGTCCTCGTCCTCCACCACACAGGCCGTGCACTCGGAGTCGTAGAGGATCCAGTGCACCTGCTCGGCGGAGGACGAGGGATAGACGGGGACCGGCTGGGCGCCGATCGCCCACAGGGCGAAGTCGAAGAGCGTCCACTCGTAGCGGGTACGGGACATGATCGCGACCCGGTCCCCGAAGCGGACGCCCTGCGCCAGCAGCCCCTTGGCGAGCCCGAGCACCTCGGAGGCCAGCTCGCCCGAGGTCACGTCCCCCCAGACCCCGCCCGACTTGCGGCCGAGCACGACCCGGCCGGGGTCCTCGCGTGCGTGCAGGAAGACGGCGTCGGCCAGACCTCCGACGGGTGAGCCCGTGACGACCGGTGGGACGGTGATCTCGTGCAAGGCCCGCTCCTCTCCGTACGGCGCGGCGACGCTATCCCACGCCCCTCCGCACGTGATCACCGAAAGGAGACCTGCACAAGACCTCCCCACCTCCACGGCGGGGTGTCCGGCGCGGTGGGACGGCCCGCGTACGGCGGATGCGGGCGGGCCGTCCGTCCGGGCGGCTTGCGGCTACCGGCTGAGGGACCTGAGCGCCGCCGCGTCGTACGGCTTCAGCTCGTCGAAGCGGTTCCCGAGGACCTTCGCGGCCCACTGCGGGTCCTGGAGCAGCGCCCGGCCGACGGCGACCATGTCGAACTCGTCGCGTTCCATGCGGTCCAGGAGGTCGTCGATGTCGCCGAGTGCGGCTCCCTCGCCGGCGAAGGCGCGGAGGAAGTCGCCGTCGAGGCCGACCGAGCCGACGGTGATCGCCGGCCGGCCGGTGAGCTTCTTCGTCCAGCCCGCCAGGTTCAGGTCCGAGCCCTCGAACTCCGGGAGCCAGTAGCGCCGGGTGGAGGCGTGGAACGCGTCGACGCCGGCCGCCGTCAGCGGGGCCAGGATCGCCTCCAGCTCCTCCGGCGTCTGCGCGAGCCGTCCGTCGTAGGCCTCCTGCTTCCACTGCGAGTAGCGGAAGATCACCGGGAAGTCGGCCGCGACGCGCTCGCGGACCGCGGCCACGACCTCCGCGGCGAACTTCGTACGGGCCACCGCGTCGCCGCCGTAGGCGTCGGTGCGGCGGTTGGTCCGCTCCCACAGGAACTGGTCCAGCAGGTAGCCGTGGGCGCCGTGGAGTTCGACCCCGTCGAACCCGATCCTCTCGGCCTCCGCGGCGGCGTCGGCGAACGCCCCGATGACGTCGTCGAGGTCGGCCCGGGTCATCGCCCTGCCGGTCCCCTCGGTGCCGTCGACGCGGATGCCGGAGGGGCCGACGGCGGGGGCGTCCGGGTACGGCGCCTCGCCCTGCTTGCGCACCATGCCTATGTGCCACAGCTGAGGCACGATCGTGCCGCCCGCCTCGTGCACGGCCGCGGCGACCTTCGCCCACCCGGCCAGCTGCTCCTCGCCGTGGAACCGCGGCACCCGGTCGCTCTGCCCGGCGGAGTCGTGGCCGACGTAGGTGCCCTCGGTGACGATCAGGCCCACACCCGCGGCGGCCCGGCTGGCGTAGTAGGCCTGCACGTCCTCCCCGGGCACGCCGCCGGGGGAGAACATCCGCGTCATCGGCGCCATCGCGATGCGGTTGGGGACGGTCAGGCCGTTCAGCTGGACGGGCCGCGACAGGATCTCGGCCGCGCGCGAGGCGGTGGGCGTGGTGACGGTCATGCGGGTCCTCCGGATTGAGGCTGTGGCTCGTCGGGGTGGCAACGAGAAGTGCATAGTACACATGTTATGTATCATGCATATCGAGTGTTCCGGCGGCTCGCGTACGGCCGAGCCGCGCTCGTGGGGGCCCGGCGGCCCCCGGTTTCACAGGTCCGCGATAATGGGGCGCCGGACAGAGGGGAGGCGCAGTGCTGGAGAAGCTCGAGCGGGAGCTGATGCTGCTCTCGCGGCACCAGGTGCTCGCCCGGCGCGAGCGCGACCACGAACGCCTGGAGCGGTCGGCGTACCTGCTGCTCAGCCGGATCGATACGCAAGGCCCCATGTCCATCGGACAGTTGGCGGAAGCCTTCGGGCTCGACACCTCGACCGTGAACCGCCAGACGGCCGCCCTGCTGCGCAGCGGACTGGCCGAGCGCGTCGCGGACCCGGACGGTGGCATGGCCCGCAAGCTGCGCATCACGGTGGAAGGCGGGCGCCGGCTCACCGAAGACCGTGAGGTCAACCAGTCCTGCCTGGCCCGGGTGGTCGCCGGCTGGTCCCCGGAGGAGGTGCGGGAGCTGGAGGACGCCCTGGTCCGGCTCAACCGCAGCGCCGAGGCCCTCGAAGGCCGGTACTGGCCGCGCACGGAGGAAGACGGCACCCGCGCCGCGTGCAACCCGCCCGTGGCGCCCGTTCCCGCGGCGCCCGCTCCCGCCGCGCCCGGTCCCACGGCGCCCGTTCCCGCCGCGCCCGCTTCCGCGGTGCCCGTTCCCGCGGCGCCCGCTCCGTAGGAACCCCGCTCCGTAGGAACCCCGCTCCGTAGGAACCCCGCTCCGTAGGAACCGGGGGAGTCCGTAGGTAGCTACGCGGCCCGTGTGAGTCGGTCCGCGCCCGACAGGATCGCCGCTGCCAGGGCCTCCGCGGCGGCGGAGCCGCGGGCCCCCCGCAGCAGTGCGAACTCCACCGTTCCGAGGTCCGGCAGGCCGCCCACCCGGACCAGCCCGGGCGGGATCAGCCCCCGCGTATGGGCCATCACGCCCAGCCCCGCCCGCGCCGCCGCGATCAGGCCGCTCAGGCTGCCGCTCGTACAGGCGATCCGCCACGGCCGCCCGTCCGCCTGCAACACGTCCAGCGCCCGCGCCCGCGTGATCCCCGGCGGCGGGAAGACGATCAGCGGCACCGGCCGGTCCGGGTCCACCCGCAGCCCCTCCGCCCCGATCCACACCATCCGGTCCCGCCACACCAGCCGGCCCCGCTCGTCCCCGTCCCCGCGCCGCTTGGCGAGTACGAGGTCCAGGCGCCCCGCGTCCAGCCGCTCGTGCAGGGTCCCCGACAGCTCCACGGACAGCTCGAGCTCCACCTCGGGGTGCTCGTGCCGGAACGCCTCCAGGATCTCCGGCAGCCGGGTCAGCACGAAGTCCTCCGAGGCGCCGAAGCGCAGCCGGCCCCGGATCCGCGTCCCCGCGAAGAAGGCCGCCGCGCGCTCGTTCGCCTCCAGGATCGAGCGGGCGAAACCGAGCAGTGCCTCGCCGTCCTCGGTGAGGTCCACGCTGTGCGTGTCGCGCAGGAAGAGGGGCCGACCCGTGGCCTCCTCCAGCCGGCGCACGTGCTGGCTGACCGTGGACTGGCGCACGCCGAGCCGGGCGGCGGCCTGCGTGAAGCTCAGGGTCTGGGCGACGGTGAGGAAGGTGCGCAGCTGAACGGGGTCGTACACGCCGTCCACCTTACCCTTGCTCATCACGTTCCGTGATGACAGTGAGAACGGTGTACGGGTTTCCCGATCACCATCTCACCCCCGAAAATGAAAAGGAGACCCCGCCCGCACCGCACCGCACCGCCCGCACCGCGGCCCCGCACGGTCCCGCCCTCCCGCCGACTTCAGCAAGTGAGCACCCGCATGCGCCGCCCGCACCTGCCCGCCTGGCTCCCCGTGGACCCGTTCATCATGGGTCTGCTCGCCACCGTCGGCCTCGCCGCCCTGCTGCCCGCCCGCGGCTCGGCCGCCTCCGTGGCCGAGGCCGCCTCCACCGCGGCGGTGGCCCTGCTCTTCTTCCTCTACGGCGCCCGGCTCTCCACCCGCGAGGCCCTCGACGGGATGCGGCACTGGCGGCTCCACCTCACCGTGCTCGCCTCCACCTTCCTCCTCTTCCCCTTCCTGGGCCTCGCCGCGCACACCCTGGTCCCCGGCGTCCTCACCCCTCCCCTCTACAGCGGCCTGCTCTTCCTCTGCCTGGTCCCCTCCACCATCCAGTCCTCCATCGCCTTCACCTCGATCGCCCGCGGCAACGTCCCCGCCGCGATCTGCGCGGGCTCCTTCTCCAGCCTCATCGGCATCTTCCTGACCCCCCTCCTCGCCGCCGGCCTCCTCGGCAGCGGCGCGGGCGGCTTCTCCGCCGATTCCCTGCTGAAGATCGTCCTCCAGCTGCTCCTGCCCTTCCTCCTCGGCCAGGCCCTGCGCCCCTGGGCCGGCGGCTTCCTCGTCCGCAACAGATCGGTCCTCGGCTACGTCGACCGCGGCTCGATCCTGCTCGTCGTCTACACCGCCTTCAGCGCGGGCATGGCCGCCGGGATCTGGCGCCAGGTCAGCCTCCCGCGCCTCGGCGGACTGATGGCCGTGGAAGCGGTCATCCTCGCCGTGATGCTGGCAGTCACCTGGTACGGGGCCGAGCGCCTCGGCTTCACCCGCGAGGACCGGATCGCCATCCAGTTCGCGGGGTCGAAGAAGAGCCTTGCCGCCGGACTCCCCATGGCCAGCGTGCTGTTCGGCGCCCAGGCGAGCCTCGCCGTGCTCCCGCTGATGCTCTTCCACCAGATGCAGCTGATGGTCTGCGCGGTACTGGCCCGCCGCCGCGCGCGGGACCCGCAGACTCCGCGGGACTCCCACGCCCCGCAGGCCCCGCAGGCCACTGAGCTGCCCGAACTCGCCGCCGGGCATGTGGCGGAGGTCTCGCACGCCCCCCAACACCCGGTCCCCGAGGCCCGGTAACGTGCGGCGGTGACCTGGATACGCCCGCTCTCCGCCCACGCCCCGCGCCCCTGCACCCTGGTGGTCTGCCGGGGCTGCTGCTGCGGCGACCCCCGCAAGAACCCCGGCACCGACCACGCGGGACAGCTCGCCCGGTTGCGGGAGGTCGCGGCGGCCTCCGGCGGGCGCCTGGCCGTCCGTACGAGCGACTGCCTCGGCCCCTGCGCGCAGGCCAACGTCATCGTGGTCCAGCCCACCACGGAGGCCCGCCGCCGGGGCGCCCGCGCGGTCTGGTTCGGCTGGGCCATGGACGACACCGCCACCGACGAGATCATCGCCTGGGCCGAAGAGGGCGGCCCCGGAGCCGTCCCGCTCCCGGCGACCCTCGACCTCCACCGCATCGACCCCCCGGATCCGAAGCCGGCGGAGCCCGCCCCCCGCCGCGGCCGCCGCACGCGCTGATCGGGGCCGCGTAAGGAAGGAGCGGGCGCGGGGGCGGAGAACGTTGGAGCGAGGAAATGTCCGGTTCTCCTAGGTTCTGGGTGTCGGCCGGACGACCCCGAACCACCAGGGAGCCCCTCATGAAGCTCAACAAGCGCATCGCGTCCGAGGACGGCGCCCGCGCGGCTCACGCCGTCAGGTCGATCCGTTCCTCGCCCGCGTAGATGTTCATGTCCCCGCCCCGCAGGAACCCGACCAGCGTCAGCCCCGACTCCAGCGCCAGGTCCACCGCGAGCGAGGACGGAGCGGATACGGCCGCCAGCACGGGGATGCCCGCCATCACGGCCTTCTGCGCCAGCTCGAAGGAAGCCCGCCCCGACACCAGCAGCACCGTGCCCGCCAGCGGCAGCCGCCCGGCTTGCAGCGCCCGCCCGACGATCTTGTCCACCGCGTTGTGCCGGCCGACGTCCTCCCGTACGTCGATCAGCTCGCCCCCCGCCGAGAACAGCCCGGCGCCGTGCAGGGCGCCCGTGCGCTCGAAGACCTTCTGCTCCGCGCGCAGCCGGTCCGGCAGCTCCCCGAGGACCCGCGCGCCCACCCGTACGGGATCGTCCGCGAGCCCCGGGAACCGGGTCGCGGTGCGCACCGCCTCCAGGCTGGCCTTCCCGCACAGGCCGCACGAGGAGGTGGTGTAGACGTTCCGCTCCAGCGTGATGTCCGGCACCGGAACTCCCGCGGCGAGCTGCACGTTCACCACGTTGTAGGTGTTCGTTCCGTCCTCGGCGGCGCCCTCGCAGTAGGTCACGGCCCGGACGTCCGAGGCGGAGGCGAGCACTCCCTCGCTGGCCAGGAATCCCACGGCCAGCGCGAAATCGTCACCCGGGGTGCGCATCGTGATGGCCAGCGGTTTGCCGTTCAGCCGTATCTCCAGCGGCTCTTCGGCCACCAGCGTGTCCGCCCGGGCCCCTGCCACGCCGTTCCGGACCCGGACGACGCGACGGCGTTCGGTGACCCGTCCCATGTGATCAGTCCACCTGTTCTGTCGTTGACCGGCTCGTTCCAAGCCCGGAGCACCCATTGTCCCGGATCCGCTCCGGGCACCTTCCGCGGCCGGAGGACCCTCGGGAAGCTCCAAATTCCGGGCACTGAATCCTGTCGGGTCACGCGCCCCCGTACCCATCAGTAGCAGGCAAAGCTGGTACATCCTGACTGCCTTACAAGGGGGGACCCCGCCCATGACCGGTTCACGCGTGGTGGCGCTAGGGCACTACCAGCCCTCGAAGGTGCTCACCAATGAGGACCTCGCCACCATGGTGGACACCAACGACGAGTGGATCCGGTCCCGCGTCGGGATCAAGACCCGGCACATCGCCGGCCCCGACGAGCCGGTCGACGAGCTGGCCTACCAGGCCGCCGGCAAGGCACTCGCGAGCGCCGGTCTGACCCCGGACGACATCGATCTGGTCCTCGTCGCCACCTCCACCGCGATCGACCGTTCCCCCAACATGGCCGCCCGCGTCGCGGCCAAGCTCGGGATGGGCTCCAGCCCCGCCGTGATGGACATCAACGTCGTCTGCTCGGGCTTCACCCACGCCCTGGCCACCGCCGACCACGCGATCCGGGCCGGCGCCGCCACCCGGGCGCTGGTCATCGGGGCCGACAAGATGACCGAGATCACCGACTGGAGCGACCGCACCACCTGCGTCCTGACCGGCGACGGCGCCGGTGCGGCCGTGGTCGAGGCCTGTGACGAGCCCGGCATCGGCCCGGTCCTGTGGGGCTCGGTCCCCTCGATGGGCAACGCGGTCCGCATCGAGGGCTCGCCGCCGGTCTTCGCCCAGGAGGGCCAGTCCGTCTACCGCTGGACCACCAGCCAGCTCCCCCCGCTCGCCCGCAAGGTCTGCGAGAAGTCCGGGATCACCCCCGAGGACCTGGCCGCGGTCGTCCTCCACCAGGCGAACCTGCGGATCATCGAGCCGCTCGCCGCGAAGATCGGCGCCGTCAACGCCGTCGTCGCCCGCGATGTGGTCGACTCCGGCAACACCTCGGCCGCCTCCATCCCGATGGCCCTGTCCAAGCTGGTCGAGCGCGGCGAGATCCCCTCCGGGGCGCCCGTCCTCCTCTTCGGCTTCGGCGGCAACCTCTCCTACGCCGGCCAGGTCATCAGCTGCCCGTGACACCCGGGCCGGAGCCCGCGGCGGTCCCCGTCACAGGCTCCGGCGCGGACTCGGCCGAGTCCGGCCCGGGGACCGCGGCGCGGGACTCCGCCGCCAGCGCGGCCACGAGCACCAGCACCAGCGCGGTCAGCTGCCACACCGCGCCGATCCGCATGCCCGCGGCGGCGGTCGCCAGTACGGGCACCACCGCGAGCGCGCGGAACCGTACCGGCCGGATCCGCAAGCCCAGCCGGAAGGCGACGTCCCCCGCCAGATAACAGGCGACCCCGCCCGCGAGCGCGAGGGCGGGCCCGGCCGGCAGCTGCTCGCCCAGGTGGCCGATGCTCTTCTTCACGCCCGCCGAGAAGGCGGCGATGCCCAGCAGCATCGGGATGAAGCAGTAGTAGTACGCGCGCAGCGCCAGCTTGAAACGCCGGTCCGGGGAACAGCCCGCGAAGACGTGCTCGGCACGCCCCTCGTCGCGTACGAAGTACATCCACCACAGCGCGGCCCCGACGGCCAGCGTCAGGAACGCGCCGACGACGATCCCGAAGGTCAGGGGCAGCGAGCCCACACCGATGCCGACCGCGATGATCGACTCGCCGAACACGATGATCAGCAGCAGCCCGTGCCGTTCCACGAAGTGCGCGGCGCCGATCCCGCCGAGCTGCTCCTCGACCGTCGTCCCCTCGGCGGCGTCGGCCCCGGAGGCGGCCGCCCGCCGCGAGATGGCGGGAGTGACGAACTGGAACAGCAGCGCCAGCCCCCACAGCCCGAGGGCCACCGCCCCGTCGAACAGCCCGGCGGCCGTCACCGACAGCGCGGACAGCGTGTTCGGCAGCGCGAACCACAGCACCCCGCGCCCGTGGGCCTGGCTGTACAGCGCACTGTGCGTGATCACGACGACCAGGTAGCCGAGCCCGAAGGCGACCCCGCCCTCCCCGAAGGCCGTCGGCACGGCCAGGGCGCACACCAGGAACGCCCCCATGGCGAGCAGGATCAGCACACGGCGCACGGGCCGGTCGGGAGGCACCTGATTGGTCAGGTACGCGTAGCCGCCGTACATCCAGAACAGCACCGTGAAGATCAGCAGGACCCGTCCGGCGCCGCGGAGGGTGAGATCGTCCGCGAGCAGCACCGTGAGCTGGGTGATGGTGAAGACGAAGACGAGGTCGAAGAAGAGCTCCAGCGTGCTGACGCGATGTTCGGATTCCATACGTGATTCCCCCCTGGACTCAAACGTGCGGCGCTATCCGATCGCCTCGGCACGCGGGTGTCCAGCGGGTATCAGCATCCGGGAGCCCTCGGGGCCGCTGCCGCACGACGGCCACCGGGCCACGACGCCGCGCCGGGCGCGCGAACCGTCCCGGACATGCCCGCAGGTCAGCGCGGCGCGTCGGACTCGGGCCGGGCGAAATACCTGGTCGGAACCCCGCCGAACCTTTGCTATTGTTGTCCATGTCGCCGCGGGAAACCGGGGCCGACCACCTGTCCGGGTGGCGGAATGGCAGACGCGCTAGCTTGAGGTGCTAGTGCCCTTTATCGGGCGTGGGGGTTCAAGTCCCCCCTCGGACACAGAGGTCAATCGACCAGACAGAGCCGGTCAAAGCGAAGGAACTTCGCTTTGACCGGCTCTGTCGTCGTGCGTGAACGCGATCGAGCTGCCTGCGCGGACGCGGGCACCCGCCCCACCGGGCGCGGGGAGAGGAACCCCTTCAGGCGGTGCGGGCAGCGACGTCGGGATCCTGTGGCACGGGAGCGGTGAGCGGATCGGTCGCCCTCTGCGCAGCAGCCGTCGCGCCGACCGCAGGAGCGGTCAGCGTCGGATCCACCGTCAGCAGTGACGCTCCGAGCGGCTCGGCCATCGCACGGAGCGCGGACTCGGAGAGCCGGATCCAGGGCCGGCCGGGCCCGAGGGTGGCGACCAGCCGATCCGCACACGTGAAGGCCACGGCGGTACGGGCTCCCAGTGGGGTGCGGAACAGGCGCACCACCACCTCCGCCCTTCCCGGCAGGACCGGCACGTACAGGGGTCCGGACGGGACGCGTTCTTCGGGCTCCGGGTCGTCGTCGTACCGGAACAAACACATGGGGCCCTCCCAGGGGATCCACGAGCGGCAGGTGGGGCCCCGGATGCGGGGAGGCAGTCCGGGGCACGGCACCGAAGCTATCCCCGCTTCCCCGCGCCGGTGATCACCCCTGACGGGACCTTGACGGCGGGCGGCCGAGTCCATACGGATCACTGACGGCCCGAGGCCATTGCCCTGGTGCCGGGGGTAGGCGAAGATCGGCCGGGAATCTTCGCCCTCGGGAGGGTACGCGTGTCCGAAGTCAAGGCCGAGCTGGACCGGTTGATGAGCATCTTCCTCGGGGCGTTCACCAACGCCGGAGGCGGGCGGCCGGATCTGGGCGCCGTCCGAGAGGTGTTCATCCCCCAGGGGATGATCATCAAGAACGTCGGGGCCGAGCCCGTGATCTACGACCTCGACGGCTTCATCGAGCCGCGGGAGAAGATCCTCACCGACGGGACGCTGACGGAGTTCCGCGAATGGGAGGTCGCCGAGCGGACCGAGATCTTCGGTTCGGTCGCGCACCGGTTCAGCGAGTACCGCAAGTCCGGATACCTCGACGGAGCCTGGTTCGAGGGCTCCGGACACAAGACCACCCAGTACGTCCGGACGCCCGAGGGCTGGCGGATGAGCGCGATGGCCTGGGACGACGTCGCCCCGTAGGGCCACGGCCCGCGAGACGCGGCCCGGGAGACGCGACCGGCCCCCCGCGGACAGCGGGGGGCCGGACGTACGGGAGAGCGGTTACGCGACCGGCTGCTGCTGGGTCACGCAGTGGATGCCGCCGCCGCCCGCGCCCAGGCTGTCGGTGTTCAGCTGCACGACGACCCGGCCCGGGAAGAGCTGCTGGAGGGTGGCCTTGGCCGCTGCGTCGGCCCTGGTGTCACCGAACTGCGAGGAGATCACCGCACCGTTGCACACGTAGTAGTTGGCGTACGAGGCCACGAAGTCGGGGTTCGTGGAGCGGATCTTGTTGTAGTCGGGGCCCTGGAGCTTGGTGACCGCGATCGGGCTGCCCTGGGCGTCGGTGGAGGTGGACAGGATCTGGTACTGCTCTCGCGCGTCCTTGGCCCAGATGTCGTTGTCGCTCGCGAGGGGCATCTGCACCAGGGCCGTGCCCTCTTCGAGGAACCGGGACGTGGCGTCGACGTGGTCGTCGGTGATGTCCTGGCCGGAGATGCCCTTGAACCAGATCACCTTGGACGCGCCGTAGGCGGCGCACATGGCCGCTTCCAGCTGCGCCTGGCTCATGTTGGGGTTGCGGTTGGAATTGATGAGGGAGCTGCGCGTGGCCATGAGCGTGCCGGCGCCGTCCGTCTCCACCGAGCCGCCCTCGCCGACGAACGCGGCGGTGCTGAACGCCACCCCGGCGTAGGCGGCGACACGGCCGGCCACCAGGGCGTCCTTGGCGTGGCTCTGCTTGTTGCCCCAGCCGTTGAAGTTGGTGCCGAACGCGTCCAGGCCGCCCGCCCCGTCGGTGCGGAACACCGGGCCGGTGTCACGGATCCAGCAGTCGTCGACGGGGATCGTGCTGATGACGGCGACCGACGTTCCGCAGGCGCTCTTCGCCTTGGACACGCTCGCCGGGTTGGCGAGCATCACGACCGGTTCGTACTTCGCGATGGTCTTCGCGATGAGCGCGATGTTCGCCTGCACCCCCGAGAGCTTGTTCCCCCAGATGGAGGTCCGGTCGGGCCACGCCATCCAGGTCCGGGTGTGGCGGACCGTCTCGCACGGTACGGAGAACGCCCCGGCGGCCGCGGCCGACGGCCGGCCGGCCGCGAAGGCCTGCCCGCCCACCGATGCCAGGGCGGCGCCCGCGGCCGTCAGGCCGGCCGCGGCCAGGAACCCTCGTCTGTCCAGCTTCCCTGCTACGTGCTCGTTCATCTCTGATCTCCGATCAGTCAAGCGTGGATGCGCGATGGCGTGGAACGGGTGAACCGATGGGCCGCGGGCGCCGACGCACCCGCGACCCCCCTCACAGGGCGCGGCGCGCGGCGGCGATGCTCCTCGGGTCCCACCCCGGGCGGGGTACGGACTCCAGGAGCAGGCGCGTGTAAGGGTGCTGGGGGGCTGCGAGCACCTGCCGGGTCGGACCCGCCTCGACGATCCGGCCGCTCCGCATGACGATCACGTCATCGGTCACGCAGCGCACGACGCCGAGGTCGTGGGTGATGAACAGGTAGCCGATGCCGGTCTGTTCGCGGATGTCGAAGAGCAGGTTCAGGATCTGCGCCTGCACCGAGACGTCCAGGGCGGCCACTGCCTCGTCGAGGACGAGGACGCTGGGCTCGACCGCCAGCGCGCGGGCGATCGCGACGCGCTGGCGCTGTCCTCCCGACAACTGCCGGGGCAGTGCGTCCGCCTCGCGGGATCCGAGCCCCACCTGGTCGAGCAGTTCGGTGATCCGGCGCGCGTGGTCCGCGCCGGGGAAGTGCAGGGCGAGGGTCTCCCGCAGCGCCGCGCCCACGGTGGTGCGCGGGTCCAGGGACAAGAAGGGGTCCTGGAAGACCATCTGGACCTCACGGGCCCGCGCGAGGCGGCGCGCCTTGCCGCGCGCGTGTTCGCCCCGGTCGCGGTCGTGGATCAACACCCGTCCCTCGTCGGCGCGTTCCAGACCCACGACGATGCGGGCCGTGGTCGTCTTGCCCGAACCGGACTCGCCGACTATGCCCAGGGAGCCGCCCCTGGCCAGCCGGAACGACACGTCTTCCACGGCCCGGACGCTTCCGTAGGTCCGGTGCAGGCCCAGGACCTCCAGGACGGGCTTCGCCGTGCCCGTCGTGGCGCCGGCGTTCGCGTCAGTAGCGTTTGTCATGGGTGGAGTTCCTTCCGTTCGGTCCCCGCCCGTCCCGGTTCACGTACGCGCTCCCGCTCCCGCTCCTGCTCGGCGATCAGCTCGCCGTGGTGGCAGGAGGCGAGCCGGGCCGGCTCGCCGGTGACCGGAAGCAGGGCCGGCGCCTCACGCGTGCAGATGTCCGTCGCGAGCACGCAGCGCGCGGCGAACGGGCATCCGATCAGCTCCTCCCGCAGGCTCGGCGGCCGGCCCTCGATCGCGGCGAGCCGCCCGCGGGGCGCGTCCAGGCGCGGGGTGGAGTTCAGCAGGGCCGCCGTGTACGGGTGGCGGGGCCGGGCGAACAGCTCGTCGGCGGGGCCCGTTTCCACGATCCGCCCCGCGTACATCACGTACACGCGGTCGCTGATCGCGGCGGCGAGGCCGAGGTCGTGCGTGACGAACAGCAGCCCCGTTGCGAAGCGTTCGCGCAGATCACCGAGGAGGCCGATCACCTCGGCCTGCGTGGTGACGTCCAGTGCCGTGGTGGGTTCGTCGGCGAGGATCAGGGCCGGGTCTCCCATCAACGCGGCCGCGATCACGACCCGTTGCAGCATGCCGCCGGACAGCTGTCCGGGGTACTTGCGCAGGGCGCCCGCCGTGAGTCCGACGGCCTCCAGCATGGCCACGGCCCGGTCCTCGGCGACCGCCTTGGTCGCCCTGGCGTTCAGCCGCAGGCTTTCGGTGAGGAAGTCGCCGACGCGGCGCATCGGATTGACCGCCGCCCGGGGGTCCTGGAAGATCATGGCCGCCGTGCTGGTGCGCAGCACCCGCAACTGGCCCGGTGTCATGGTCAGTACGTCGTCCCCGGCCACCCGCACCAGGCCCTCGGCGCGGGCCCCTTCGGGCAGCAGCCGCAGCACGCTGCGCGAGGTCAGGCTCTTGCCCGAACCGGACTCGCCGACCAGGGCCACGGTCTCCCGGGGGCCGACGGTGAGCCCGACGCCGTCGAGGACGGGCCGTACGGCGCCCGGCAGGTGCAGCCGCAGGCCTTCGATCGCAAGGGTGTTCATCAGGGTCATCGCGCCCTCCGGGCTACCTTGTCGGCCCAGGCCTCGCCGACGACGTTGAAAGCGACCACGGTCAGCACGACGGCCGCACACGGCACGATCGACGCGAGCGGGTAGCCGGCCTGGACGGCGGCGTTGCCGTCGAAGACCATGCGGCCCCAGTCGGGGGTCAGGGCCGGTACGCCCAGCCCGAGGAAGGCGAGGCCGGCCAGGTCGATGAGGGCGTAGCCGAAGTTGATCGCGGACTGCGCGAGGACGACGGGCATGACGGAGGGGACCACGTGGCGCAGGCAGATCTGCGTCCCCGAATGTCCTTGCACCCGGTACGCCTCCACGTACGGGCGGGAGCGCTCGGCCAGCACGAGGGAACGGGTCAGCCGGCTCACGTAGGGCAGGTAGGCGATGGCCAGGGCGATGACGGGGGCGAGCAGGCCCTCGCCGTAGACCGAGACGATCAGGATGGCCAGCAGCATGCCGGGGAAGGCGAAGACCAGCTCGGTGCTGCGGGAGAGCACCGAGTCCAGCCAGCCGCCCCGCCAGGCGGCGGCCGTGCCGATCGCCACGCCGGCCGCGGTGGAGAAGGCGACCACGCCGAGCGGGCCGAGGAGCGAGGTGCGGGCGCCCAGGACCAGCCGGGAGAAGGTGTCGCGCCCGGAGGCGTCGACGCCGAGGAGGTGATCGGCCGAAGGGCCCGCGAGAGCGCCCGCGAGGTCGACGGCGTTGGGATCGTAGGGCGCGATCCAGGGGGCGAACACCGCGACGAGGACGACGACGGCGACGAAGCCCGTACAGAACAGGGAGAGGGGGGCGCGGGAGGTCCGGAGCCGGGCGAGGCCCGGCCGGCGCACCAGGACGGAGCTCACGAGGCCTTCTTCGCGGGGCCGAGGGTCACCCGGGGATCGACCAGCGGATGGAGCAGGTCGACGACGAGGTTCACCGTCATGAACAGCGCGACCATGATGAGGGAGATGGCCTGCACGGTGGGGAAGTCCTTGGTGGTGGTGGAGAGTTCGAGGAGCTGGCCGATGCCGCCCACACTGAACGCGGACTCCACCAGGACGGTGCAGACCAGCAGGGTGGAGACGATGAGCCCGCCGGTGGTGAGCACGGTGCCCAGTGCGTTGCGCAAGACGTGCCGGTGGATCACCTGGCGGGTGGACACGCCCCGGCTCCGGGCGACCGTGACGTGCTCCTGGCCGAGGACTTCGAGCATCGCGGCCCGAGTGACCCGGGCGAGCATGCCGATCAGGTAGAGGGCCAGGGCGACGGCGGGCAGGGTCAGGTGCCACAGCATCTGCCCGAAGCCTTCGCCGGTCCCGCCGGTGGGGAACCACTGCAGCCGTACCGCGAAAAGGCCCTGCAGCAGCACCGCCGCGACGAACGACGGGGTGCCGATGGCGACGGTGGTCGTCACCAGGATCGCGGAGTCGGCGGCCCCGCCGCGGACGGCGCCGATCCAGCCCAGGAGCAGCCCGAACACGAGGACCAGTACGAGCGCCATCGAGATCAGCATCAGGGTGTTGGGCAGCCGGTCCGCGAGGAGCCGCGACACGTCGGTGCGGTACGTGATCGACCGGCCGAAGTCCCCGTGCAGCACCTGGCCGAGCCAGTTCAGGTACCGCACCGCGAAGGGGTCGTCCAGGTGGTAGTGCTCGTTGATCGCCTGCAGTGCCTGCGGGGAGGCCGAGCGGCCGCCCAGCAGGAAGCTCGCCGGGTTGCCCGGAGCCATGTACAGAGCGCCGAAGATCACGAAGGAGGCGCCGAGCAGGGTGGCGGCCATTTCGGCCAGCCGCCGGACGGCGAAGCGCAGGAAGGTCATCGCGCGGCCGCCCCGACGCCGGCGGCCCACGGGGAATAGAGGTAGGAGATGGTGGTGGGGGCGCCGGTGATCCGCTTGTTCAGGAAGACCGCGGTCGGCCACTCGGCGACCGGGATCCACAGGAGCTGGTCGGCGGCCTTCTTCTGGAGCTCGGCGGCCGCGGAGAAGCGCTTGGCCGGGTCGTACTCGGAGCGGGCCTTGTCGGCCAGCGCGTCGTAGGACTCGTCGCTGTAGCCGGCGTAGTTCTGGTAGGCCCCGGTCTGGAAGTTGCTCAGCAGGTCCATCGGGTCGGTGATGGAGTCGTAGTACGTCAACGGGAACATGTCGAGGCCCTCGCGCGCCGCCGGGTCGGTGAACAGCGAGGTGAACGCGTTGGGGGCGATGGTCTTCAGCTTGACCTCGAGGCCGATCCTGGTGCCCGCGTCCTGGACCGCGGTGGCCAGCAGCGAGACGTCCAGGCCGATCGAGCTGGTGGCCATGGTCACCGTCTTGCCGGTGGCGCCGGCCTCCTCGACCATCCGCTTGGCCGCCTCGATGTTCTGCTCGGGAGAGGGGAGCCCCACGAAGGCGGACGCGCGGATGGCGTCGGGCGCTCCGGCCCAGGCCGCCTTGGTGGTGAGCGAGGTGGTGACGGTGCCCGCGCCGCCCAGGCCCGCCTTGACGAAGCCGCGGCGGTCCAGGGCCAGGGACAGGGCCCGGCGGACGCGGACGTCACCGAGCGCGCCCTTCATGCTCGTCACGTTGACGTTGACGGTGCTGAGGCCCTCGCCGAAGTAGAGCGTGCCGGCGCCGCTCGCGCGCAGCCGGTCGTAGCTCTCGGTGGGGATCAGGTAGCCGCCGTCGGCCTCGCCGCTCAGCAGGGCGTTCGTACGCGCGTTGGGGTCGGTGAGGAAGGTGAAGACGGCCTTGGCGGACTTGGCCTTGGTGCCCCAGTAGCCGTCGAAGCGCTTGAGCTCGATCGACTGGCCCTTGTTCCAGGTGCCCAGTTCGAAAGGTCCGGTGCAGTCCAGGCTGCCGCTGGTGCCGTAGTCCTCGCCGGCCTTGCGCACCCCGGCCCGGGAGGCCACGACGCCCGCGGCGGTCGCCATGTACTGGGGGAACTGCGAGTCGGGCTTCTTCAGCTTGACCGTCACCTGGAGCGGTCCGGTCTTGGTGACGGCCTCGACGTTGGAGAAGTTGCTGTTCCAGGCCGCCCCGTTGTCCGGGTCCATCTGGCGGCCCAGGCTGAAGACCACGTCGTCGGCGGTCATCGTGCCCCCGTCGTGGAAGCGCACGCCCGGGCGCAGGTCGTAGACCCACGTCAGGTCATTGGGGTTGGTGGCCTTCTCGGCCAGCCCCGGAGCCGTCGTGAGCTGCGGGGTCCACCGCATCAGGCTTTCGCAGACGTTCGACAGGATCGTGTTCGCCGGGTAGTCGAAGGCCGAGATGTAGTCCAGCGTCGGCGGTTCCGCGTACACGGCCCAGGTGAAGGAGTCGAGCTCACCCGCGGCGGCGGGGGTGCCGGCGGACAGCTTGAAGGCCGCGTCCTTCTGGTTCCCGTCGCCCTTGGGCGGGCCGGAACAGGCGGCGACCAGGCCGAGGGCGGCCAGTGCGGCGACGGGCAGCGCGTACCGGCGGCGGGCGGACCGGCGGCGGGCGGACCGGTGAGCGGTGGTGGCGCCAGCGGTGGTGGCGCCAGCGGTGGAGGCGCCAGCGGTGGTGGCGCGACCGGGGGAGGCGTGGCCTGCGGACCTGGCGGCTCTGGACCAGGGAAGGGATCTGGGCATCGGTGCTCTCTCTTCCATGCGGGGCGGGGAGGTACGGGCAGGCGACGAGCGGGGCGAGGAGGGAGACAGGCCCTACGAGGCGGGCCGCCGGCCCGGGCACGGCGAAGGGGGCGAGCCGGTCAGACGGTGCGGTCGGCAGCGGGGATCTGCTGGGTGATGCAGTGCACGCCGCCCCCGCCGTACGCGATCGCGCGCGAGCGGACTCCGACGACCTTGCGGCCGGGCAGCGCGGACGCGATGACGGCGAGCGCGCCCTCGTCCTCGGAGGTGCCGGCGATCGGGACCACGACCCCGCCGTTGGCGATGTAGAAGTTCAGGTAGCCGACCTCGGTCTCCCGGCCGCCGACCTCGACGAGGTTGCTCTGCGGCAGGTCGACGATCTCGAACGGGCGCCCCGCGGCGTCGGTGGACGCCTCGAGGACGGCGCGGTTCACGCGCATGCGCTCGTAGTCGGGGTGGGCGGGGTCGCCCGGCAGTTGCACGACGACCTTGCCGGGGGCGACGAAGGCGCAGACGCCGTCCACGTGCCCGTCGGTCTCGGTGTCCAGCAGACCGCCGTACGGCAGCCAGATCACCTTGGCGACACCGAGGCGGGCGATCAGCTCGGCCTCGATCTCCTCCTTGGTCATGTCCGGGTTGCGGTTCGGGTGCAGCAGGCACTGCTCGGTGGTGATCAGCGTGCCCTCGCCGTCGACCGTGATCGCGCCGCCTTCGAGGATCATCCGCGAGTCGACGCGGTCCACGCCCAGGTGCTCCAGCAGGGCCGCGGCGATCTTGTCGTCGGTGTCGTAAGGGAAGTGCTTGCCGCCCCAGGCGTTGAAGCGGAAGTCCACGCCCGCCCGCCGGCCGTCCTGCCCGAGCACGAAGATCGGCCCGGAATCCCGGAACCAGGAGTCGTCCAGCGGAAGCTCGATCACCTCGACCCCCTCACCGCACCGCGCGCGGGCCTCGTCGCCGCTGCCGGGCAGGGCGACCATGGTGACCGGCTCGAAGGCGGCGATGGCGGCGGCGACCTGGGCGTACTCGGCCTTGACCTCGTCGAAGACGTCGCCCCACAGCTCCTGCCGGGTCGGCCAGGCCATCAGACAGCCCTCGTGGTCCGTCCACTCGGCCGGCATGCGGAAACTCGTCATGATCACTCCTGTTTGAAAATTCAGTCAGTGTGTGTAAGGGGTGCCCGCATCCTCCACCGAACTGAAAATTCAGTCAATGGTTCTGGTCAAGCTGATGCGGAATCGGTCACACCGCGTATCGGGCGCGGTGCGAAAGGCTCGGGAGGGGCCCCTGAATCGGCATGATCGCGGCGTTACGGCCGGAAACGAGTGCCTGATGTTACGGTCAGGAAAAGCCCCAGGTGACGGACTCGACGGGTAGAGTGACCCTTCGTGTCAGACCGTCGAACGGAAATACTCAGAGCAGCCACGCGAGTGATCGCGCGACGCGGCGTGCGCGGACTCCGCGTGGGGGAGCTGGCCGCCGAAGCGGGCGTGTCCACCTCGCTGATCTACTACCACTTCACCGACCGCGCCGGGATCCTGCGCCGCACGCTGGAGTTCATCAGCGACCGCGCCGAGCGCTACACCGCCGAGCGCGAGGACGACCCGGACGATCCGGAGAGCCCCCGCGACGAACTGAAGCGGACCCTGCTCCTCGAACTCCAGGACACCCCGGAGGTACGGGAGAACAGCACCGCCTGGGGGGAGTTGAGGGCCAGCGCCGTATTCGATGCCGACCTGCGCGAGGACGTGGCCAAGGCCACGCACAGCTGGGTCCACGAGATCTCCTACCTCCTCGCCCAGGCCCGCCCCACCGGCACGGCCCCCGAGCACGCGGCCGCCGCCGAACGGCTCACGGCCCTCCTCGAAGGCCTGAGCGTCCGGTGGCTGAGCGGCTCGCTGCCCCTGGAGCACGCACGCCGGCTCCTCGCGGACGCGATCGACGGGGAACTGGCCTGATGACCGTCCGGGCGGCCGGGCGCTGACCGCCGCCCTCGTCGAGGACGCCCGCAAAGCCGGGATCGAGGTCCTCACGCTGGATGCGCGGGGCGACGACACCCGGGCCCTGCGGCTCCGCGCCTCACCGGGTACGGGCGGCTGCCCCGCTCCGTCGCCGTCTGCGAACGCCGCTACGACAAGCTGTTCTGCATGCTGGACCTCCGCCCGCACGCTCCGGGGGCATGGCCTGGAGGGAGTCCCGGAGGGCCGGGCTCAGAGGAAGTAGAGGCGGCCGAGCGAGATGGAGTCGGCCGGCTCGGAGACCAGCGGCTCCCCGTCGAGGGACACCAGGCCCGTGCCGGGATGGACGTCGACGCTGCCGGTACGGCTGTTGCGGAGCATGTGCTTCGGCCCGATGCCCCGGGTCCCGCGGACCGCGACCCGGCGGCGCCGGGTGGGCATCATGTCGCCGTTCCGGACGGCCGCTTCCGCGACGAACGCCACGGAGATGTCGGCCGCGGTGGCTCCGTACGCGCCGAACTGCGGGCCGAGGACCAGCGGTTCACAGCGGTCGGTCGACGCGTTCGGGTCGCCGGTGACCCCGTACGCCGGGAAGCCGCCCTTCAGGACCAGTTGGGGCTTGGCGCCGAAGTACTCCGGCCACCACATCACGAGGTCCGCGAGCTTGCCCACCTCGATGGAGCCGACCTCGTGCGCGAGGCCGTGGGCGATGGCCGGGTTGATGGTCAGCTTGGCCATGTAGCGCAGCACGCGCTCGTTGTCGTCGCCGCTCTCCGCCGTGCCGTAGGAGCCCTCGCCGTCCAGGGGGCCGAGCTCGGCCTTCATCTTCCCGGCCATGGCGAAGGTGCGGCGTACGGTCTCGCCCGCGCGACCCATGCCCTGGGCGTCGGACGAGGTGATCCCGATGACCCCGAGGTCGTGCAGGAGGTCCTCGGCCCCCATCGTCCCGGCGCGGATCCGGTCGCGCGCCATGGCGGCGTCGCCGGGCAGGTCGACCTTCAGGTCGTGGGCCGAGACGATCATGCCGTAGTGCTCGGCGACCGCGTCCCGCCCGAAGGGCAGGGTGGGGTTCGTCGAGGAGCCGATGACGTTCGGTACGCCCGCCATCTTCAGGACGTTGGGGACGTGGCCGCCGCCGCAGCCCTCGATGTGGAAGGCGTGGATGGTCCGGCCGTCCAGCACCCGCAGGGTGTCCTCTACGGACAGGCACTCGTTCAACCCGTCCGTGTGCAGCGCGACTTGGACGTCATGTTCCTCGGCCACGCGCAGGGCGGTGTCCAGGGCGCGGGTGTGCGCGCCCATGTCCTCGTGGACCTTGAAGCCGCAGGCCCCTCCTTCGGCGAGGGCCTCGACCAGCGGGGCCGGGTCCGAGGATGAACCGCGGGCCAGGAAGCCGATGTTGACGGGCCAGGCGTCGAAGGCGTTGAAGGCGTGCTTCAGCGCCCACGGGGAGTTGACCCCGACCGCCCAGACCGGGCCGAACTCCTGCCCGATGATCGTCGTCACCCCGGACGCCAGGGAAGCCTCCATGATGCGCGGGGAGAGCAGGTGCACATGGGTGTCGACGGCGCCCGCCGTGACGATCATGCCTTCGCCGGAGACGATGGTCGTCCCCGTGCCGACCACCACGTCGACGCCGTCGAGGGTGTCGGGGTTGCCGGCCCGGCCTATGGCGTGGATGCGTCCTTCGCGGATGCCGATGCTGGTCTTGCGGATGCCGAGGACGGCGTCGATGACCAGGGCGTTGCTGATGACGAGGTCGCAGGTGTCGCGGACGGCGGCGGCCTTCAGGTGCAGGCCGTCGCGGGCCGTCTTGCCGAAGCCGGCCAGGAACTCGTCCCCGGGCTTCTGTGCGTCCGACTCCACCCGGACGATGAGCCCGCAGTCGCCGAGCCGGACCCGGTCGCCCGCCCGGGGGCCGTGCACGGCCATGTAGTCGTGCGGGTCCGTGCTGTCCGCCGGGGCGGCGCCCGGGCGGCCGTGGCAGCCCGCGGAGTCGAAGACGCTGCCGCTCATGCCTGCTCCTGTTCCTGCTGCTCTTGATCCTGCGTCCGGTGTCGCGCCGCGCCGTGCGCCCGGTCCTCGTACGCGGTGAGGTATCCGGTGGCCCGGGCCTTGGCCAGGGCGGCCTCGCGTGCGCCGGGCGCGTCCAGGGGGCCGTCGACGAGACCGGCGAATCCGATGGCCACGCGCGCCCCGCCGATGGGCAGCAGCTCCACCATGACGGTGGCTCCGACGTCGAAGCGGACCGAGGAGCCCGCCGGTACGGCGAGCCGGGTTCCGTAGGCGGCGGCGCGGTCGAAGGCGAGGCGCGGGTTCGACTCGAAGAAGTGGAAGTGCGAGGTGACGCTGATGGGCACGCTCGACGTGTTCCGCACGGCCAGCCGCACCGTCGGCGCGGCGGGTCCGTAGCCCTCCCCGTCCCCGGGCAGGCCGGCGCCCGGGGCGTCGGCTCCGAGCGAACCCTCCTGCCGGAAGGGGTCGTCGATGACGCAGAGCCTCGTACCGTCGTCGAAAACGGCCTCGACCTGGATCGAGGTGACCACGTCGGGGACCCCGGGCAGCACCTCTTCGGCACTGAGGACGTGGCGGCCCGCCGCGATCGCCTCGGCCAGCCGGCGGCCGTCCCGCGCCGCTTCGCACACCGTGTCGGTGATCAGCGCGGTGGCCTCGGGGACGTTGAGCTTCACGCCGCGCGCGCGGCGGGCGCGGGCCAGTTCCGCCGCCGTGAAGATCAGCAGCCGGTCCCGCTCGGTCGGTGTCAGTCGCATACGGCCTCATCTGTGAAGGGCGGGGCGGGCCGCCCCGGTGTGCTGCGGGTGCCGGTGCTCGTCCGGTACCCGTACCGGTGCTCGTGCCGGTACGGGTGGTCTACGGGAGCGGCTCGGCCATCGTCGAGCAGTGGATGCCGCCGCCCCCGGCCATCAGCCGGTCGACGTTCAGCTGCACCACGGTCCGCCCCGGGAAGGCGGCCGCCAGGGCCCGCTTCGCCGCCGCGTCCTTCGCGGAGTCCCCGAACTGGGCGGTGATGACCGCCCCGTTGACCACGTGGAAGTTCATGTACGAGTCGACGAACTCGGGGTTCTTCGAGCGGGTGGTGTCGGGACCGTCGACCTTGACGACGGTCAGCCGCCGGCCCCGGGCGTCCGTGGCCGCGGAGAGGATCGAGAACTGCTCGCGGGCATCGCGCGCCCAGACGTCGTCGCGGCCCGCCGGCGGAACCTGGACCATGACCACACCGGGGCGGATGAAGCGCGAGGTCACGTCGATGTGGTCGTCGGTGATGTCCTTGCCCTTGATGCCGGGCACCCAGATCATCTTGTCGGCGCCGTACGCGTGCAGGACCGCATCCTCGACCTCGGCCCGGCTCCATCCCCGGTTGCGGTTCTTGTTGACGAGGCTGCTCTCCGTGGCCATCACGGTCCCGTCGCCATCGGTCTCGATCGACCCGCCCTCGCCGACGAAATCCGTCTTGCTGAAGGGGAGACGGGACTCGTACGCGACACTCTCCGCGACGTGGCGGTCGTAGGAGTGGGCCTGCTTGTTGCCCCAGCCGTTGAAGTTCAGGCCGATCGCGTCGAGCCCGCCGCGGCCGTCCCGGCGGAAGACCGGGGCGATGTCGCGCATCCAGAGGTCGTCGGTGCCGATGGCGGTGGTGACGGTGACCGCCGGGCCGCACCAGGACCGGGCGGTGGCAGCGGTGGAGGAGTCCGGCGCGCACATCACGACGGGCTCGTGGCGCGCGATCGTCTTCGCGATCAGCGCGATGTCCTCCTGGACCCCGGCCAGAGCGCGACCGCCCCAGATGGACGAGCGCGAGGGCCAGGACATCCAGGTGCGGGCGTGGGGAACGTCGTCGAGGTCCACCCGCCAGCGCTGCACCGCCGCGCCCGGGAGCCGGAGCGCCCCCGGGGCCGCGGCGGCCGCGGTGCCCAGCGCGACCCCGGCGGCTCCGAGTCCGGCGGCTCCCAGGACGATCCTGCGGGAGGGGGAGGAGCCGAAGAACCGGCCGAAGAGGGAGCGGCTGTCGCCGGGGGAGTCGGACATCGGTGAGCCTCCGGATCAGATGGGTGACCGGCCGGGAGCGGCCATGGCCAGACTCTGTCACTGACTGAAAATTCAGTCAAGATGCGAGGCGTGGGTGATCCCCTGAGGTGACCGTTCCCGGGTCAGGGGGCGCGGCGGCGGTGAGGGCTCAGGGGCGGGAGAGGCGGTCCAGCTCGGCGGCGATGGACGACACCATCAGCTCACGGGCGTGCGCGAGGGGCAGGCTGCCGCTCAGCCAGCGCGAGCTCAGCCCCTCCACCAGAGCGGTCAGCCGCTCGGCGGCACCGGAGAGGGCGGCGGCTCCGGCCATCGGGCGGACCTGCCCGAGCAGCTCGCCCACTTCCTGGATCCAGACGCGGGTGGCATCGGCGAGGTCTTCCCGCAGGTCGGGGTCGAACACCGCGCTGGCCCGCAGCTCTCCCCAGGCCGTGCTGTTCTCCCGTACCGCCGGGTCGTCCTGGAACTCCAGCAGGAGCGTCTGCTCCAGCTCGCCCTCGGCGTCGAGCGGGGGATCGGCGGGATCCCGCTCCGTGGTGTACCGGCCGGCGCGGTCGTTGATGAACTCCAGGGTGGCGCGGAGGATCCCCGCGCGATCCTTGAAGTGGTAGTAGATCAACGCCGTGGACACGCCCGCCTCGGCGGCGAGCTCCTCCACGCGCAGGCCGCGGACGCCGCGCCGGGCGATGACCCGCGCGGCGCCTTCCATGATTGCCGTTCGACGATCAGCCACGGTTCGACACCTTACCGGGAGGCTCCCGTCGCCCGCCCGGGCAGGGTGACCGAATGTCCAGTCAGAATCCGTTGTGAACGACGATCCGGGAGGGCAGTGTGGTGAGACCGTCCATCTGCGTCGAAGGCATGCTGATGCGGAAGTCCCCCAAGGCGTGCGCACCTGCCAGCGGGGAGACGTCGACGGTGCCCGCCAGAGCCGCGCTTCCCCAGAACGCGCACTTGGTGAGGCGGGGGAAGGCGTGGGGCAGCTTGTCGATGATCTTCTGTGCGGTGGGTGCGTCGTCGATGTCGCTCACGTCGAGATGGGTGAGTTCCGCCAGGACGGTGTCGCACGGAAGGGCGTCGAACGAGGCCGCGTCCAGGCTGAGCCGGGAGAGCGCCCGCAGGGAGGAGAACTCCCGCCAGTCCTCGGCCGTCGCCGAGCCGGAGAATCCGAGGGATGAGAGCAGGGGGAAGCGGCTGATTCCCTTCAGTTCGAACTGGTGGGGGTAGTGGCTGAACATTTGGAGGTGTTGGAGGGGTGCGTGCGGTGGGAAGTCCGCAGGCGTCCAACTCTGGAGCTCCACGCCGGAGACCGAGAGGCTGCAGAGGTCGGGCAGCTCCCACAACGGACGCAGGTCCACGTCCGTGGTGATGTCGATGAACAGGTTCCGGATGGGAAGCCCGACGAGCGGGGAGAGATCCGAGACCGGGTCGCACCGCAGAGCGGTGAACGTTTCGAGCCGGGTCTGGCCGACCAGGAACGACAGGTCCGGCAGGTCGAGATCTTGGAGCTGCAAGTTCGTCAGCGCGTGGCGGGAGAGGTACGAGGTGAGCACCTCCCAGGACGGGTCGCCCCTGACGTCCAGGGATTCCACGGATACTCCCAGCCGCTCCAGGAGGCGCACCTGCGCATCGGAAGTGACGGTGAAATCCAGGCCCTCCGGGTTCAGCCGCGCGATGATCTCTTCCGCGTACCGCGCTGTGTCGAAGCGCGACCAGGCCCACACGAGCTGACTGCGGATCGCGAGGGGCGACTCCCGTTCGGCGGCGTAGCGTGCCAGGAAGGGAACCGCGGCGTCGGACGCGACGTGGGAGGCCGCGATGACCACGCAGCGCGCCGCGTCCGCTGCGACGGCGTCCGGACCGGGGAGCAGGTCCAGGATCAGGGGACCCACTTGTGCCAGTGCGCGGGCCTCGTCCTCGTCATTCGGCGGGATCAGTCTGGCGGTGCGCTCCTCCACCGCCGCGCGGACGGCCGGCTCCAGCGTCGTGGCGTGCTCCAGGCAGGCCGCGGCGAGGAGGTAGACGCGGAAGCGGACGCGCTGGTCCTCGGCACGGTCGCCGAGGGTCAGCATGTCCTCGAAGAGGGCCACCCGCTCGCGGGGCCGGGCCAGGGCGACCGCCATGCGGATGACGTCCTCCCACTGGTCGTCCGCGGCGTGCGCCGCGAGCAGTCCGAAATCGCCCTCCTCCACCGCCGCTCGCGCGCCCAGGAAGTCCTGGAAGGTGCGGTGGACGAAGTCCACCGTTCCCGGGGCCGGTTCGCGGAGCAGGCCGCTGCGCTGGAGGAAGTGCTCGAAGACGGTCGGGGCGTCACCCAGGGCGGCCGCCTCCGGGACGGCCGGGAGGGCCCGGCCGATGATGTCCTGCGCCTGGGAGCGGTCCATCTCCGTGCGGCCGTTCTTGATCAGCCAGTAGGCGAGCCGCTGGAGGAGTTCGAGCTGCGGCTCCTCCCGGAGGTCGGGGACGTCCATGTCCCGCTCGCGGTCGCGGCGACTGATCAGCATGGACAGCGCGGCCTCGTACAAGTCCTTCCGGCCGTGCGGGAGATAACCCCGCCGGTCCCGGTGGAGTGCGCAGATCAGGCCGCACATCAGGGGGTTGGTGGCCAGCCTGCCGAGGTCGGTCTTCGTTCCGACCGCGGTGAGGAGCTGCGCCTCGTACGCGTCGAGTTCGGCCGGGGATTCGGCCCCGTCGCGGGCGGCCGCGTGCCAGCGCTCGATGAAGGTGGCGGTGTCGGAGCGTCCCATGGCGGACAACGCCAGCTCGGTGAACCCTTCCTCGGTGAGCCAGTCCTGGCCGACGGCCGAGGGGCGCGAGGTGACCAGCCACCGGTTGCCGCCGCCGTACGTGTCGATGAGATCCCGCAGCCAGCGGCGGGTCCGCTCGCGCTCGGGCTCCGGAATCTCGTCGATGCCGTCCACGAGGACCAGCCCCCGCCCGGCGGTGAGCACACGGTGCTCCCAGCCGGTGGGCTGGGAGCCGGTGAGGGGGCAGCCGATCGCGGCGAGGAAGTCCTTGGGGGCCGGCAGCCGTTCGCCGTGACGGGTGAGCGTGCGGAGCGGGAGGACGAAGGGGATCCGGTCGCGGAGGTATTCCGGCCGGTCCGGGCGGTCCTGCTGCGCGGCGGTGACCGCCAGCCACTGGACGAGCGTGGTCTTGCCCGAACCGGCCTCGCCCCGCAGGAGGACGCGGTGGGTGCGGGCCAGTGCCTGATCCGCGGGCCGGGGCTCCCGGGTCCGTTGCACCGCGAGGAAATCGTCCGCGGTCTCGTAGGCGTCCCAGGAGATCTCCGTGCGCCCCAGCGGCGCCGCCTCCAGGCTGAGGTAGGCCACGTCCAGCGGCCAGCGCGTGGGGGAATTGCTCAGGTCGATGCCGTAGATGGTGAGCTTGGAGTGCTTCCGTGCCACGTACGGCAGGTACGTCGCCTCGAAGGCGGCGTCCTGCGCGTCGGGCAGCGGGGTGCGCCGGATCAACTCGTTGGTCTTCAGCGTGAGTTCGTCGACGGCTCGGGTCTGACTGACCAGCGCGTGGGCCGTGAAGGTCTTGCGCCGGGTGAAGAACTCCAGGATGTGCAGCGAGGCGACGCCGAGCAGGGCCTCGTAGAAGTGCGCGGCGTCCGCGGAGAGATGGCGCTCCGGGCGGTCGGCCGCGCGGCGCAGTGTGCGGGCGAAGGCCTCCGGGCCGAGGCGGACGGCGTCGACGTCCGTGATCGTGAGGTCGCCGAGGGCGTGCAGGGTCGCGGCGAGGGCGTCGGTGACGGCGGTCTCCTCGTCCGCCGGGATCCGGCGTTCGCCCGTGCTCAGGGCCTGCCGGACGAGAGTGGCGGCCAGATCGCGTACGTCGGACGCGGTGAGGGTGCGCTTCTCGCCCTTGAACGAGACGTACCCGCAGAGCCGGACCGGCTTGTCGACCAGCCCCGCCCCGGGGGCGTCGGCGACGAAGAACTTCCTGACGATCGGGCCGACCACCGCCGTCGCCAACTTCAGCCCGATGGCTGTGGGTTCCACGTGTGCCCCCCGTAGAGCAGTGCCGGTGCCGCCCGCCCGATTCTAGAGTGCGTGGCGCCCACGTCGCCGGGAGAGCGGGCTACGGCATCATGGCGGGGGATCGGGTGAGGGGGAGCGCGGTGGCACAGGACGAGGTGCGCGGCAGTGTCGTGGTGGCCGGGCGGTACCGCCTGGAAGAGCGGCTGGGCCGGGGCGGGATGGGCACCGTCTGGCGGGCCACCGACGAACTGCTCGGGCGTCCGGTCGCCGTCAAGGAACTGCACGCGGGTGAGGGCGACGGAGACGGCGTGGCCGCGGGGGCGCTGCGCGAGGCGCGTGCCGTGGCGCACGTGCGCCACCCCCACATCGTCGTGGTCCACGACGTCGTCGAACACGACGGGCGCCCCTGCATCGTCATGGAACTGGTCGACGGCGGGTCGCTCGCCGACCTGATCTCCGCGGGGAAGACCCTCACCCCGGTCGAGACGGCCAGGACCGCACGCGCCCTGCTCGGCGCCCTGACCGCGGCGCACGGCCGGGGGGTGCTCCACCGGGACGTGAAGCCGGCCAACGTCCTCATGGAGTCGGGGACCGGGCGGGTGGTCCTCACCGACTTCGGCATCGCCCGCTTCTCCGGGGCCACCACCATCAGCGAGACGGGCGCCTTCGTCGGGTCGCCCGAGTACACCGCTCCCGAGCGGATGCAGGGAGCCGAGGCAGGGCCGGCCGCCGACCTCTGGTCGCTCGGCACACTCATGTGCGCCGCGCTGACCGGGGAGTCCCCCTTCCGCCGCGATTCGCTGGGAGGCGTCCTGCACGCCGTCGTCTCCGCGGAGATCCGCCCGCCCGCCCAGGCGGGGCCGCTCCTCCCGGTCATCCGGGGCCTGCTGGAACGCGACCCGGAGCGGAGGATGGCGGCGGCCGAGGCGGACCGGCTGCTCTCGGCGTACCTGGCCGGGGGCGGTCCCGATCCCGGCGGCGGCATCCCCGTACCCGCCGACCGGGTACCCGTACCCGCCGACGGGATGCCGAGCTCCGTGCCCGCGTCCGCCTCCGTGCCCGTACCCGCGTCCGAGTCCGTTCCAGTGCCCGCGTCCGCCCCTGCGTCCGCCTCCGCCTCCGCGTCCGCCTCCGAGGGGCTCACGGCTCCCGCCGTGGCTCCGCGCCCGACGGCCAGGCAGCGCGTGGCCGTCCGGCCGGGCCCGCGCCTCGGGCTGATCGCGGCCGCCGCCGTGCTGGTGGCGGCCGGGGTGGTGGTGGGCGTCGACCCGCTGCGTTCGCTGCTGGGTGTGGGGGAGCCGGGGCACGGACCGCGGAGTGCGCCGGCGGTCCCCGGCGGCTCCGCGACCCCGCCCTCGACCCCGGGCGGGGCCGGCTCCAGCCCGAGTGCGGTGGGCGTGACCCCGGGCGGGCCGCCCTCCGGGTACCGGACCTTCGCCGATCCGCAGGGCTTCTCCATCGCCGTGCCCGAGGGGTACCAGCGGGCCACCGACGACCAACGGGTCTTCTACGTCTCCCCGGACGGGGCCTTCCGCATCGGGATCCGGGTGAAGATGCCGGTGCCCGGCGGTCCGCTCGGCGTGATGCGGCAGGCCCACTTGAGCGGCCCGGACACCAATGCGGGCTATCGCGGCGGCACCGTCGTACCGACCACCCATCGCGAACTCCCGGCCGCTCTCTGGGAATTCACCTGGAACGGCTTCGACCCGGCCGAGGGTGCGCGGCACACCTTCGACCTGTGCTGGGACCAGAACGGCCGGATGTACGACATCTGGGTCTCCGCGCCGGTAGGTGAACTCGTCGAAGCCAAAGGTCACTTCGACACCGCCGTGGCCACCTTCGCCCCCGGTGCACCCGGCTCCGTCGCCCCCTGAACCCGGTCTCCCTCCCGTCGGCTCCGGTCAGGTGCGCAGCACCACCAGCCCGTCGAGCCCGTCGGTCGTCCGCAGGCTGCCGGGCACCAGCGGGGCGAAGGTGCGGGGGAGTGCCAGGCCCGGGGCTCCGTCGCCCTCGGGGGCGTCGAAGAGGTACGCCGCCTCCGAGGCGCTGTCGCTGACCAGATGCGGCCCGTCCGCGCCGGCCGTGGCCCGCGTGAGCGGGGTGCGGAAGAGGCTGCGCAGCTGGCGCAGGGTCTCCGCCGTGACCGGTACGGGCAGCGGCAGCGGCGCCGCCGGGCCCCGTGCGGACCCCGGCCCGGCTGCCCCGTCGTCCGGCCCGGCCGGGCCCGGGCCGTCGGCCGCGAACACGGCGTCCATGGCGTCCGTACCGGCCGCACGCTCCGTACCGTCCGCGCCGTCCGGCGGGATCGCCCCGGCCAGCAGCAGCGCCAGGAGCACCGGGACCGCCTTGAGCCGGAGCGCCCCGGTGGCCCGGCCCAGCCGGTGGGCGTGCCCGCCGGGCAGCGACAGCGCGAGGCTGCCCGCCGCGTCGCCGAGTGCGAGGGGGACCGCCGCGCACACCACGCCGGGGGCGTACTCGCGCAGGTCGAAGACGGGGGCCCCCGGGGCCACCGCGTCGAGCGCGCTGAACAGGGCCCGGCTGTCGGTGATGGTCCGCTCGGTGAGCCGGGCGGGCCGGTGCCGGGCCACGTGGTCGGCGCGGCCGTCGTGGTCGAGCTGGCTCAGCAGGCACTTGCCCACCGCGCTCGCGTGCGCGGCGTCGCGGAAGTCCACCCACTCCCGCACCGGCGGGGCGCCGGGCCCGTCCGCCATCTGGGTGATCCGGACCTCCCCCTCCGCGTACCGGCTCAGGTACACCGCCGCGCCCGCGCTGTCCCGCGCCAGGGCCAGCGTGCGCTGCAACTGGTGTGCCAGACCGCGGCCGCCCGGGGCCGCGAGCCGGTCGAGGGCCGGCCCGGGGGCGTAGACCCCGACGCCGGAGGGGTACGCGTACCCCTCCTCGCAGAGCATCGACAGCACCGGCCCGAGCTCCTCCTCGGCCAGGCCGGCTTCCCGCCCGAGCCGCCCGGCCCGTACGCCGAGCGGCCGCCGCTGCAGGACCCGTACGACGGCCAGCGCGCGCCGCGCCGCCGCCAGGGCCGCACCCCCGCCGGGCTGGACGACGGTCCCGCGGGCCGCCGCCGTCAGCGCGGGGTGGCGCAGCGGACCCGCCCCCAGCCGGGTCGGGCGCGGCGCGCACGGGGCAGCGGCCGGCGGCCGGAACGCCTCCAGTGCCCGGGACACGCCCGGCCTGGGCAGCGGCACCGGGCCCAGGTCGGGGTCGTCGAGCTGGTCGACGTAGCGCAGGACGGCCGCCTGCGCGCACAGCCGTACCTCGCGGAGCTCGCGGCGCCCGGTCGGCCGGAAGCGGCGCCGGCCCAGCTCCCGGGCCCAGACCCGGGCGTCGTGGTGTTCGCCGCGCCGCGAGTGGTCGAGGAAGAGGCAGTACGCGGCGTGCGTGGTCCGGCTGCGCCCGGACCCGGCGGCGAACTGCCACCAGAACCGGGCCCCTTCGCGCAGTCCGGCCAGGTGCAGCAGACAGCCGAAGACCACGGCTCCGGGCAGGTCGGTGTGGCCGCCGCCCTCGAAGGCGTCGAGCCGCTCCCGGGCCCCGGTGGCGCACACGGAGGCCAGACAGGCGGCCTTGAGGTCGCGTCCGGCCCGCTCGGAGTCCAGCGGCAGGTCGCGCAGGGGGTCGCTCCAGCCCAACGTGCGGCGCCGGGCGTGGGTTCCGCCGCGCCTGGAGCCCGGTGCGGAGGCCGCTTTCGACGCCGGGGCCGGGGCGTCGGCGCCCCGCAGCAGCCGGGCTTCCGCCGCGCCCAGGTCGTAGTGCGGGTAGCGGTCGCGCACGCTCGCCCGGGCCAGGAACTGTTCCAGGGAACGGGGGAGTCCGCCGCCCTCGTGACGGGTTCCGCGGCTCGTGTTGCGGCTCATGACTCGGCCGACGTGTCGAGCAGCCGGGCGAGCCGGCGCTGTGCCTGGCCGAGCTGCGAGCGGACCGTGGCCTCGTCCACACCCATGATCGCAGCGGCTTCGCCGGGGCTGCACTGGAGCCCGTACCGCAGCAGCACGGCGTCGCGCTGCCGTTCGGCGAGCCGGGAGACGGCGGAGTAGAAGCGGATGGTGTCGGTGAGCACCTCGTACTGGTCGGCTTCCGCGTGGGCCTGCTTGAGCGCCGCCTCGAAGGCACTGGTGTCCATCGGCTCCGGCCCGGGGTTGTGGCGCAACTGGCGGTCGATCAGCCGCTGTTTGAGGACGGTCCACGCGTAGGCGTCGAGCCGGTCCATGTGCAGCATCCGCAGCCATTCGCCCATGATCGAGTCGAAGGCGGCGTCGACCGCTTCCTCGGCCGCCGCGTCCGAGCCCAGCTGGAGGTACGCGAACCGCATGTAGGCCGGGCGCCGGTCGGCGTGGAAGGCCCAGTACGACAGGCGCGCCGTCGAGTTCCACTGGCTCATGGGCGCCGGCCGCCGTCGCCGGCTCGGCAGACCCACGGCCCCGCCACCGGACTCCTCCGGACCGCTGCCATCGCTCACCGCTCCACCCCATCCCGTGTGCGGGGCAAGGAAATCAGCGCGGGCGCACTCGGAGGGCGCATAGACGAAAGCTGGAAGGATTACGTTCGGTGATGATCGCGTGGTGATCGATGTCGATCGCACGCGCGCTCAACCAGCGCAAACGCATATGCCGTTCTCCTGTGCGCCCGTTTCGTTTCCGGTCGGAGGACACGGCGTGTGACCATCCGAAGATTCACTCGTTTGTCGGAGGGTGGGTACAACACAGCGATTCGGCTCCACCGCCGTGGAGCAGGCCGAGGCCGTCCTCGTCGAGCACTACCCCCAACTGGTACGGCTCGCCTACGTGACGCTCCCGGTCACCCTGGGCCGCCATACCCGGGTACTCCTCGCGCACAAGGCGGTCCAGCGAGCACTCCCGCGCGGCGGGCGCGGCAGTACCCAGGCTCCGGCCGGGCCCGACGGGCCGGGCGGTCCCCTGACCCAGGTGCGCGTACGGGTCCTGCGCGCGAGCCTCGCTCCGTCCGGCCGGGCGCGCCTCGCCGTGGCCGGGCTCGGCTGGCCGCCGGTGCCGCCCTTCGTCTGGGGGCTGCGGCTGTGGCCCCCCGCGGGCGGGATCGACGAGCCCGCCCGGGCGCTGGGCGCGGCTCCGGGGCCGGTCCGTGCCGCGTTCGTCCTGCACGGCATGGACGGCCTGCCCGAGGAGGCGGTGGCCCGACTGCTCGGGCAGGCCGGGGTCGCAGACCCGGCGGACGCCGTGCGGGAGGCGCTGGCCGCCTGGCGGGAGTGGGCCCCGGGGCAAGGGCGCGGGTCGGGGCCGCAGGCACCGCACGCGTGGGGCAGCAGCGGTACCGCCTCACGTGCCCGGGTCGGGGACGTGCCTGGGGAAACGCTCCTGCGGGGGCCGGGCGGCGTCGGGTTCGATGCCGCCGTGGTCAGCGCCCGCCCCACCGACCTCCTGCGCCGGCGGCGCCGGACCCGTGCCGGCTGGACCGCCGCCGCCGCGCTGGCCCTGGCCGCCGGGATCCTCGCGGCCGACGGGTCGCCGCCCCGCCTCGAGGCCACGCCGCTCGCCGGACCGGCCCTCGCCGGGGCGCTGGACCCCGCCCGGCTGGTCCGCGTTCCCGCCGAGACCTGGGCGGACACCGCGCGCGTCGACTTCACCGCCTGGCCCGCCCGCGGTGCCCGCACCGCCGACCGCGGCCTGCTCGCCCGCGCCCTCGCCGCCTGGGCCGTCCGGCCCCGGGACGTGGCGGTGACGGCCGCGCCGGGGACGGCCACCGACCCCCCGCCGCGCACGCCGCAGCTCCTGTACGCGGGCGACGTGGCCGGACGGGCGGTCGTGCTGCTGCTCGACGGGGACCGGGTGGTCCGCTACGGCGAACCGCCGAACGGCACGGACGGCCGGGACGGCCCCGACGGGCCGCCCGGCAGGGAGCTCGCGTTCGCCCGTACCGACGAGGCGAACGTGACCACCGCCGCCGCGCTGGCCCTGAGCCGCACCCCGGCGAACGGCAGCACGGACGGGGGCCGGGCCAGATACCTGCTCGCGCCATGGATCGCCGGGGCCGGCACCCGCGACCTGCTCCGGACGGGTGAGGGTGCCAAGCCGCTGGCCGTCTCCGCCGACGGGGTCACCGAGGAGACCGCGGTCCCCCGTACGGACGGCGCCGGTGACGGCGCCTGCGCGGCGTGGCCCGTGCTGGAGCTGACCTCCTCCGCCCGCATCGTGGAGAAGCACGCCTTCGTCCTCGCCGACCTGGGCGCGCTGACCCCCGTACACCTCACCTACACGCCGCTCCCCGACGGTCCCGCGGCGGTCGCCGCACGCCAGCCGCGCGAAGCCACCGGTCCGGCCGCGCGGGCGGCGTGGGCGCCGGTCGCCTGCAGGCTGCGCGAGTACCGGGCCGGCGGGGTACGGGCCGTCAACGTCTGGGACTTCGCCGGCTCCGACCTCCCCGACGGGGCGGGCCGGGCCGTCTGGACCTGCACCCGGGCCTCGGGCTGGGCCGGCCCGGGTGACGTCCTGGTCCAGCTGCGCCTGCCCGCCGGACCCCCGCAGGACGTGGCGCGGTCCCGCGGGACCGCCGCGTGCGGACGGTTCGGGCAGCACCTGCTCGCGGGCACCCGGTGGAGGTCGCCGGCCGGCCGCTGGTCCCCGCGGGCGGCCGGCAGCCGGGAGGTCGTGGGCATCACCGCGGCCGGCGCCGTCCGCGCGGAGGCCGCGGGCCGGACCCTGACCGTCCCCGTCGCCGGACCGCAGGGTTCGCCGGCCACCCTGACGGGCCGACTCGCGAGCGGGGCGAGGATCACCGCGATCGACGGGGCCCGGGGCGGCCGCGACTGACCCCCCACGACCTCCCACCGCCGGGCCGTCCCGCGGCCGCGCCGCTCGCCGGAGCACCGTCCGCGGCCGCCGCGGACGGCGCCCCCCGGGGGGTGGACGGCGGTTCGGGGGCTCCCCGGCCCGCTGTACCATGGCCGCAGCGCGAGGGCCGTGACGGAGTGGTCACAGTCCTCGCTTTTGCTTTGCACCCCAGTGGTGCGTCGCACCCCAGTCCACCCCGAAGAAATGCGGGGCGTGGCGTTTCGGCGGTTCGATACGATGAACCGCACGTCACGTCGTACCGGCATATATGAAATGGAGCATCCGAGGATGGCTCGACACCTGATCACCAGCGCGCTTCCCTACATCAACGGGATCAAGCACCTGGGCAACATGGTCGGGTCGATGCTTCCGGCGGATGTGTACTCCCGGTACCTCCGCCAGCGCGGCCACGACGTCCTCTACATCTGCGCCACCGACGAGCACGGCACCCCCGCCGAACTCGCCGCGAAGTCGGCCGGTCTCTCGGTCGCCGAGTTCTGCGCGCAGGCCCACGACGCCCAGAAGGCGGTCTACGACGGCTTCGAGCTGTCCTTCGACTACTTCGGCCGCAGCTCCTCCGCGGAGAACCGCGAGATCACCCAGCACTTCGCGCGCCAGCTCGAGAAGAACGGCTTCATCGAGGAGCGGGCGATCCGGCAGGTCTACTCGCCGGTCGACGGCCGCTTCCTGCCGGACCGCTACGTAGAGGGCACCTGTCCGCACTGCGGCTACGACAAGGCCCGCGGCGACCAGTGCGAGAACTGCACCCGCGTCCTGGACCCCACGGACCTGATCGAGCCCCGCTCGGCCATCTCCGGCTCCACCGAGCTGGAGGTCCGCGAGACCAAGCACCTCTTCCTCCTCCAGTCCAAGCTCCAGCACGAGGTCGAGGCCTGGGTCGCGGAGCACGAGGAGGAGTGGCCGCAGCTCGCGTCCTCCATCGCCCGCAAGTGGCTGACCGAGGGCCTGCACGACCGCGCCATCACGCGCGACCTCGACTGGGGCGTCCCGGTCCCGGCCGACACGTGGCCCGAGCTGGCCGCCGACGGCAAGGTGTTCTACGTCTGGTTCGACGCCCCGATCGAGTACATCGCCTCCACCAAGGAGTGGTCGGACGCCGACCCGGCGAACCGCGACTACAAGTCCTGGTGGTACGAGGCCGAGGACGTCCGGTACACCCAGTTCATGGCCAAGGACAACGTCCCGTTCCACACGGTGATGTTCCCCGCCACCGAGCTCGGCACCCGTGAGCCCTGGAAGAAGGTCGACTACGTCAAGGCCTTCAACTGGCTGACGTACTACGGCGGCAAGTTCTCCACCTCGCAGAAGCGCGGCGTCTTCACCGACCAGGCGCTGGAGATCCTCCCGGCCGACTTCTGGCGCTACTTCCTCATCGCCAACGCGCCCGAGTCCGACGACTCCTCCTTCACGTGGGAGCACTTCACCACCACGGTCAACAAGGACCTCGGCGGCACCCTCGGCAACTTCGTCAACCGCGTACTGACCTTCTCCCGCAAGAAGTTCGGCGACGAGGTCCCCGCCGGCAGCCCCGCCGGCGAGGCCGAGGCCAAGCTGGGCACGCAGATCGCTGAACTGCTGGCCGAGTACGAGGGCCACATGGACGCCCTCCAGTACCGCAAGGCCGCGGCCGCGCTGCGCGCCCTGTGGTCCGCCGGAAACGCGTACCTCGACGAGAAGGCGCCCTGGCTGGAGGTCAAGACCGACCTGGAGGGCGCGGCACTCACCCTGCGTACGGCGATGAACCTCATCCACCTCTACTCGGTGGTCTCCGAGCCGTTCATCCCGGCCTCGGCGCGCGCCATGCGCTCCGCCTTCGACCTCGCCGACGACACGGCCACCTGGGTCACCCCGGAGCAGGCCGCGTCCCTCGACGCGGTGCCGGCGGGCACGCCGTTCACGGTTCCGCCGGTGCTCTTCGCGAAGATCACCGAAGAGGACCTGGAGTCGTACCGCGAGCGCTTCGGCGGCAACCCGGAGGCCTGAGCCGGACCGGCCTTCAGGGCGCCAGGACAGCCGTCAGGGCATCAACCCGCGCAGGGGCGCGACCCGTTGGGGTCGCGCCCCTGCGCGCGTCACCCACGGCCGTACTACTTGTCGGGGAACAGGTCGTTCAGGCGATCGGTGAAGCTCTGGGTGCCGTCGACCCGGTGGTAGGTGCCGGCGACGGGGCCGCCGCTGTCGTCGCGGTCGTACTCGCCGGCCGGGACGAGGAAGGCCAGCAGCCAGATCGCGACGGTGACGACGGCCAGGATGGTCAGCGCGCTGGGGAAGGCGAACTTCCGCGCCGGTGCCGGCTCCTCCGGCGGAGCCTGCACGGTCGGGATCCGGGGCGGGGCCGGTGGCCGGGGCGGTGGCGTCGTGGTCACGGTGCGCCTTCCGGGGACGGCGGGGCCTGTGGCACGCGGAAGTCCGCCGCGTACTCCCGGACGAAGGCGGCCATGGCCACCACCGTGTTGCGCACCTCCGACAGCAGCACCCGCTCGTTCGGCGCGTGCAGATTGCACATGCTGTCCTGCGCGCCGAACAGCAGCACCTCGGCGCCCGGAGCCGACCTCGCGAGGCCGTTCACCAGCGGGATGGAGCCGCCCGTGGCCACGTACGAGGCCGGCGTGCCCCAGGCCTCCTTCAGCGCGGTCAGCGCCGCCCGGTACGCGGGACCGCCCGTCCGCGCCTCGAAGCCGGGGCCCGTGTCGCCCGGGGTGACGGTGAGCGGGATCCCGAAGGGGCGCTGCGCGCGCAGGTGTTCCACGAGCGCGGTCCGGGCCTCCTTCGCGTCCTGCAGTGGATGGAAGCGCAGGTTCAGTTTGGCCCGCGCGTACGGGACCACGGCGGAGGAGGCGCCCGCCACGTCCGGGGCGTCCAGCCCGATGACGGTGACGGCGGGCCCGCTCCACAGCCGTTCGCCGAGCGGGCCGGTGCCGATCAGCGGCAGCCCGTCGCGGACGGAGGCCAGCTCGCGGAACTCCTCCTCGGTGTAGGTCGTCCCCTCCCACGGATCGCGGCGCAGGCCGGGTACCGCCACGTCCCCGTGCTCGTCGTGCAGGGAGGCCAACGCCCGCAGCAGCACCAGCAGGGCGTCGGGGGCGGCCCCGCCGAACTCCCCGCTGTGCCGGGCCTCCGCGAGGGTGCGCACCTCGACCACGACCTCGCAGGCCCCGCGCAGACCGGTGGTCAGGGTCGGGGTGCCCGGCCGCAGGTTGCCGATGTCGGCGATGACCATCGCGTCGCAGGCGAACCGGTCCGGATCGGTGGGCGGGTAGTCGTCGAAGGGGCTGCCGTACTCTTCCTGCCCCTCGATCACCAGCTTGATCCCGACGGGCGGGCGTCCGCCGTAGACGCGGAGCATGCCCAGGTGCGCGATCACGTTCGACTTGTCGTCGGCGATCCCGCGCGCCCGCAGGGCGCCGGGGACGCCGGCGACGGGCGTCGGCTCGAAGGGCGGGGAGAGCCAGAGGGAGGCGGCGCCGGCGGGCTGGACGTCATAGTGCCCGTAGAGCAGGACGGTCGGGGCGTCCGGGTGCGGGGGAGGGATCTCGCCGTAGATCACCGGGGCGGTGTCGGGGAGGTCGATCCGCTCGATGGTGGGGACGCCCGCCTCGCGCAGCAGGGAGACGATCAGGTCGTGCGCCTCCAGGACCGGCTCCGGCGGGTAGCCGGGGAAGGCGATCGAGGCGATCGACGCGAGCCGTTCCAGGTCGGCCCGGAGACCGTCCATCAGGGCGTCGACCCGTGCTTCGAGGGTCTGCGAGCCGTCCGCGTCCACCTGCCACCGTCCCTGTGCTCCCCGGGCGACCCCGCTGAGCTGCGGCATCGGGTTCTCCGATCATCGGCGGGGGGAACGGGCCCCGCCGTGGCGGAGTGGGCCGGACGGGTGAAGGCCGGCCGCGGGGCGCTGGGGTGGGATGCGGGGTACGGGGGATGGGTGCGCGCGGGGCCCGGTGAGGCGGGGCGGCGCGAGTGGGCACGCCCGCCGGCACGGGTCCGGGCCGGGTCCGGGCCGGGTCCGGCGGGGGTCCCGCGTCGGTCCGGGGCGGCTTCCGGGTCGGCTCCTGGGGCGGCTCCCGGGTGGGTTCGGGTCTACTCCCGGGTGGCCCGGGGCCGGACGTGAGCCCGGCCGGGACCCCGTGTGGCATGAAGTGGGGGGCCAAGGGCCGATCTTGACCTGTCTGCCGCGTATCGAACCACCGCCGTGATCGTTTCTTCAGGCGTAGCCCTCATCCCTGCTGCGGAATCAGGAGAACGCGCGGTGACCGCTTGGCAGTACTTCGCCGGGGCCGGCCTGGTGGCGGCTCTCTGCCCGCTGCACGGTCACGTGGCGGTCGCCGGAGACGGACACGGTCACGGCCACGGCGCCCGGGTCGACGTGTGCGTTCCGGCCGGGTCGCGGCCGCGGCCGCCCGCGCCGCCTCCCTCGGCGCCGACGCCTGCTCCGGCTCCGGCCGTACGGCCGACCGCCCGGGTGCTGCTACCCGGCCCGGCCGGGCCGACGGTGCGCCACCCG